>JAFSTJ010000782.1 GCA_017450525.1 Victivallales bacterium
CTAGCCACTACCTGACAATTTGGCATCACGCCAACAAGTCGTTCCTCTGGAAATACGACCATTTTTTTCAAGGTTGAACGGCATGTTGAGGCGATGCACCCAGCTGGGTGCATTGTCGCTTCATGTATTCAACCTAAGCCTTTGGTCGGGCTTCCAGAGGAGTGCATGGAAGACAATGCGCTCTTTTTTCGTGCATGGGGATGGCCTCTGCGGCTGGCTTGGGCGCAGTGAGGTAGACCATGGATAGGATTTCAATTGTCGAGAAGATAGGTAAAAAGCACCAGAAGATAAATATTGAGAACGGCGAATGGAGCTATGCTAAGGATGCAGGCTCGTTGAAGGCGCTGGAAAGCACCCTCGGGAAAAAGCCAACACATTACAAGCTTGATCTTCGCTTTGAGAACAATGGCGTGGTCGTACTCGTAGAGACAAAGCAGAAATTCAAGAAAGACGACGAAACGCAACTGAGTGAATATTTGGACGAGGAACAGGCTCTCCACCCAAGCGGCAAAATCATCGCCATGCTAGCCAATACGAACGATGACAGAATCAAGGTGTGGCAAGGGGCCGTTGACGACGAGCATGTGCTTGCGTCTGAAACCGTCGCCGAGAGCATGGCGCACTATGAAAGCCTGTTCGCGGTGGGGACCAAGAATGACCGTGAACAGGTAATGAAGAATACCTACGACCTGAACGAGCTTCTTCACAAGATGGACATCGACCCGGCCAAGCGCAGCCAATTCGTTGGCACCACGCTTCTCTACATCAAGGCGATGGTAAGAAAAGTTGGCGGCGCATGTATTGACGAAGCTCTTGTCAAGAAACTGAATAACATTTGGACGGCCATGGATGACAAGACAATCCGCGCCGGAATAGCGAGCGTACTCGAAGACCTTCTTGACGGGTCGGAGAACAAGGATAAGAAAATTGAACTTTTGAAAAGGAATGTCCTTGATGACCAGAAGGTCAGGCGCCTTACAACCGCGAACTGGATAAAGATTCTCGACACGATTCTGACGGACATATACAGATACATCAATGCCGACAGCTCAGAAGGGCAGGACATCCTAAACCTTTTCTTCATAGCATTCAACAAGTTTACTGGCAAGGCCGACAGAAATCAGGCCTTCACACCCGACCACATTACTGACTTCATGTGCCGCGTGGCTGACGTGGACAGAGAAAAGGTCGTGATGGACATTACGTGTGGTAGTGGCTCTTTACTTGTTCAGGCAATGGTCAAGGCGCTTGCGGATTGCCGTCGGGGAAAAAGCTCGGATGAGGCGCAACGGCTGATGAGCGAAGTCAAAAAGAAGCACATATTCGGCATAGAAATCGAGGAAAAGGCATATGGCCTCGCCACGACCAACATGCTCATTCATGGCGATGGAAATTCCAACATCAAGTTCGATGACTGTTTCAAATGCAAGAATTTCATCATTGAGGCCTCACCTGACGTCATCCTCATGAATCCACCTTACAACGCCAAACCCATAGGGATACCAGCGGAGTACAAAAAGGCGTGGGGCAAGGCAACTGATGGGAAAGAGGATCCGACAAAAGGGCTTGTGTTCATTCATTTTCTCTCGGATGTTGTTGAGATAATGAATGTGTGTCGAGAGAAAAAAGGGCTGCCACGTAAGACGGTGAAGCTCGCCGTACTTCTGCCCGTATCGACGGCGATTGGGTCAAAGGAGATTATCCGCGACGAAAACATGGGGTTGCTTGAGCGCAACACACTTGAAGCCGTTTTCACGCTGCCGAACGAAATCTTTTATCCCGGTGCATCCGCGAGCGCGTGCTGCATGGTGTTCACATTGGGCAAGCCGCATCTTCATGCTGACGGCACGGTAAGCAAGACCTTCTTCGGCTACTACAAAGAGGATGGCTTCAAGAAGAAGAAAAACCTCGGCCGAGTCGAGCAGTTCGACGAAAACAACCAGAGCAAATGGCGTGAGATAGAGAAACGTTGGATTTCAATGTTCCGCAACAAGGAAGTGGTTGTCGGACTTTCCGCAATGGCCGATGTGACTGGGGAGGACGAATGGCTTTGCGAAGCATACATGGAGACGGACTATTCAACACTTTGCGAGGCCGACTTTCAGCGACCAATAAACAACTATTTTGCATACCGCGTAGCCAATGGATACCCAGTTGAGATTTCGTATAGGGATTCTCGTGCCCACATGTTGCAAATCGGAATGTGGAAGGAGTTTAGGCTAGAGGCTATATTGTCCATTTTGAATGGCAAAGGAATCACCAAAGAGGAAATCGATGACAATCCAGGAGATTTCATCGCGGTGCAAAGCGGGGAGGAGAACAACGGGGTTCTAGGTAAGATTGACAAAGACTATTGCATTGAAAAAGAATACACATACACGGAGAAGCCCTGCCTGACAGTTGCGAGAAGCGGGTCGGCAGGCTTTGTGTCCTTCCAGTCAGAAGGATGCGTGGTCGGCGATTCGGCGAAAATCCTGCTGCTGCCAGATGACATTGCAAGCACCCCGGTTTATCTCTTTATCCAAACGATATTGACGGCAAACAGATTCAAATACGCCTATGGGCGGAAAGTGACAGAAGACAAGTATAAGAACGAAATCCTGGCATTGCCCATCCAGCGAAACCCTGATGGTTCTCCTGTCATTGATGCAACACGACGTTTTTCGGCAGAAGGTTTTGTTCCGAGCTGGCGTTTTATGGAGGAATACATGAAATCGCTGCCATACGGGGA
>JAFSTJ010000783.1 GCA_017450525.1 Victivallales bacterium
CTATGTTAGAAGCGGAAGGTGGGTGGGGGAAGTATCCCAAACAATGTACACGTGCGCGAAGAAGAAAGGCAGCAGAGGATTGGTGCTGTGAACCAATATCACTCGGTGAGGCATTACACGATTACCCAGTGTTCTAGGAGTAAAATAGCACAATGGGAATTGAAATCCTCATTATGGCGTTAGATTATCGCTGGTTTCAAGAATTAATCTCAAGGAATGGCAAATATGATGAAGGTCATTGATGAACAAGGGCGTCTGCTTTACGGCAAGACTAGACTGAGCTGGGAAATTGCGTTTGGAAACAAGAAGGATCCAGTGCAGATATTGGATCCTTCACAAATGTTCAATTTCAAGATGCAGGACAAGGACGGGGTTCTGAAACTGGAGTGGAAGGGCTGCCAGCTTATTGGCAGTCAATTCACCGTAACTGTGTGCTGGAAGCCTTACGGCGAAGGCTGGCAGGGAACCATCGAATATAACCTCAACACCCAAAAGCTGTATGTGGAGGAAGTGCGCTTCCCTGTGGTGTCAATGCCATTCCCCAAGGACATCGTGCACCTTCTTGTGGGCAATGAGCAAGGCTGGATATACTCATTCAAGGAAGACGCACCAGATGGCAAGCTGCTGCTACAGAACTACAACTCCATGTTCCTTACACTCGCCATGACCGATGACGGCAACTGCCTCTACATCGACCACCGCGATGGAAAGCACACCATGAAGATGTTCAACTGGGAAAAGGAGAATGGCAGGCTCATCTACCGCGGCATAGAGCAAATGCCTTGCGATTCCAAAACACGCAAAGCATTTGCAGTGCCCTACCCCAGCACGGTCATCAACTACCAGGGCACCTGGTACGATGCAGCGCAAATCTACAGGAAATGGGCAATCCAGCAGCCTGCATACCTAAAGCGCATCAGAAGGAACAGGATGCGCGACATCGCAATGTGGCTATGGAACAGAGGCGCCATAGACAATGTGGTGCCACCCGCAATAAAACTTCAGAAGGACGCAGGAGTGCCTGTGGCACTGGACTGGTACTGGTGGCATGGCAATCCCTACGACACGGACTATCCACACTACTGGCCGCCAAGGGAAGGGGTGGAGGCATTCACCAAGGCTGTGCAGCGCCTCAATGAGGAGAAGCTATACACTCAGGTCTATGTGAACGGCGTCGCCTGGGATGTGGAATCCCCAAGTTTTGAGAAGGACAAGGGCAAGGATGCCCTCATTGTGAACAGGGATGGCACTCCTCGCGCTATCATGTACAACTGCTACACCAAGCGCAAGCTGGGCTCCTGCTGCGGCGAGGCAGAGGTATTTCAAGAGAAGATACGGGACATAGTGAAAAAACTTACCGCCTGCGGGTTACCAGGAGTGTATCTGGACATGATAGGCATGTCCCTGCAGCACCCTTGCTACAACAAGGCCCACAAGCATTCGCCTGGCGGCGGCAATTACAACTACAAGGGCTACCGTAAATATGTGAAGAAGATCCGCGAGGAAAATCCTGGCATCGTCCTCTCGACGGAATCCCTGAACGAGAATTTCCTGGATTTGTTTGAATCGTTCATAGTCTTGTCCACCAGCATGGAACGCTGCGGGGCACAGGACTGGATTGATGCGGTGCCCATGTTCAGCGCAATATACCACGGCGCCTGCGCAATGTTCGGCAGTTTCGCTCTGCCCGACGGCATTCCATGCTGGGATCCGCTTTGGCCGCCCAAGGAGAAATGGAAGAACGAGCAGGATTGGAACCAGGTGTTCCCCGACCAGTTCTATGCGGAGGTTGCGCGCACCATCGTATGGGGAATGCAACCTACAGTATGCAATTTCAGGATGTGCCACACAGAAGGCGTATTCGCGCCATTATACGACTATATGATACGAATTGCGCGATTCTACCATGAAAACAGGGACTTCCTGTACGATGGCCAAATGCTGAATCCAGGCGAGCTGAAATGCCAGCAGGTAGAGGTCAGCTTCCTGCATCGCGCCACATTTACAACGGAAGAGAAAAGCACCGTGCGCAAGCGCATGCTTCCTGCCATAATGCATTCCTGCTGGAAGGCGCCCAGCACCAAGGAGGCGCTTGTCATGGTCAACTACACAAGCCAAGAACAGACCTGCGAATTCCAGGGCAAGTCATACACACTCCCCGCCAGAACACCAATGCTGGTCATATTGAAGAATTTTTAACGCAGAGACGCAGAGGTTTTAACGCAGAGGCGCAA
>JAFSTJ010000784.1 GCA_017450525.1 Victivallales bacterium
AGGAAAAGCAAATAACCAATATAGCCAGTAGCCACTGAGTGCTACTGGCTATATGACAGACATTTATTCAACACTTTAGTGATGTGATTTCATCCTTTCTTGCGCTTCAGCTGGCTACGCATCATCTCACGGCCTTGATTGCTTTCCTTGGTCCTGGTTTTGGCAATGTAACTGGTGGCACGGATTACCTCTACCATATCTTCCTCGTTGCCACGATGCAGCAAGAACTCCCCATTCCTGCATTCATGTACCAAAGCCGCATTTCCCAGTTTTCTCCCCACAATCTCCTTAATTTCCTGCGTGGGATAGTATCCGCTCTGCATGACGTTGGCATTGAAGGTGAATATGGCGTGTATGTGTGGCTGGTCGGACTCGTGCTGCTCAACCACCATGATGTAGCGCGTGTCCAATGAAGGTCTTGGCTTTTCCACTCCCCTTGTCCTTGGCCTGTTGAAGTTTCTGACAATTTCAGCAGTCACATCGCTTATTATTTCCTTGGATTTTCCAGGGGGAGTGTCTTTGGGCAGGTGGAAGTCATATCTCTTTGCCAGCACTTTGGAATGATTTTCAAGAGAGGAGCCTATAATATCAATGGAAGCATCAAGTATTTTGGCATCGTAAGCATCTTCATTTCCTAGTTGATAGCCTTTGTAGGAATTGCTTACGATTTTACGTCTTCTGCTGCGCCCTGTGTTTTCGGTGTTGTTCTGCATCTTTTAATTTCCTTTTGAGGTTAAGATGGTTATGTTGGAAGAGAAGAATGTGATATGAAGGATGTGAATGAGGGAATGTGTGAGATGAAGTTGAATGGTGAATTGGAGGATGTCATGGTGAAGAGGAATGATGTTGTGCGTGTTTCTAGTGCTATTTGTTTGTTTTGTTGTTTTGTATTACCTAATATCCGTTTAATGAATGCCTTGTGTGGTTGACATGGACGAAGCTTTTTATGCTTGTGCGGTTTTGCGGAATTAGTGCAAAGTATGGTGGTGCGAGTTCTTTTTAACGGATGCATGATATAGGGATGGGAAGGCGGGGGACAAAATGAATTTTAGAGGGCGAAAGGTCTTCGGATATACCTGCGGACAACCGTCTGGATAGAGGTTGCTTCTGTGTTCTTAGCTCCACTACCATATGTCTTCCCACCCTGGCCTAAACATGCCGAGAATCGATTTAGCAGCTGCGATTTCCATTCCATCGGCGTCAAGGCAAATTCTGTCGTCGTGGTTTGAAGCCGGATGTTTGATGAGGAACTCCACTTCGCCATTCTTTTTCATTTTTGCTTCGAAAACATTGTCGTAAAGATAATAGTCCCCCGCATTCAGTTCATTGCTTTCACCGAAAGAGATGCAGCCGACAGGAACGCCACGCTTGTCGCACCAACCCAGAATCCTCGTTATGTCTTTGCAATTCTCATTCTGCTTGAAGCCATACATAAGTAACGCATTGGCCTGCGCCTTATGCATGGCCTGGTTGAACAATTCGGGGGTCGCAATTCTCTGTATCGTTGTCATCTCCAACGAGAGGCCAGAACTTTCAACGGCACGTTTCGCCTCCCAGACATAGTCATCCGGGACGACAAGGAGGAAGTGGATCTGCGGCCCAAAGAAAGTCTTCTTCTGAAACGCCTTGACAATTCTGGCAAGAGCCACGCGTGGTTCCAAACCTTTCTGGACGGCAATTGCGGTGACCGGCCCATTGGAACCAAAAAGGGGAAGGCCTGGAATCCTGGAGTGCCCCGTCTCAACGAGCAGGCAGGAGGGTTCCAAGATATTTGGTATCGGCATGCCTCTGTCTTTGCAATCCTTGATGAAAGCCTCTTGTGACATCCACGACCGCGAGACGATCGGCTCTCCATTTGCCTTTGGGGTGGCTCCCTCCATCATCACTCCGAGGCGGATGCCCTGGCTGGCTGCGCTGGCAATAATGCGCAGAAGCCGTTCGCGTCGTCGCCTGTCTGTCCGTTCGGTGTCTGCAAGGTGGAAAACCATGCCATAGGAGAGACCACAAGGCGCAGGCCAGCGAATGCTTTCCCAATCGGAGCCAAGATAGATGAAAGTCAGTTTGTCGTATGGCGGTGGCCGGTTGAGGATACATGGCAGGGCTTCGTCGAAAAGGACGTTCGGCGTCCGTTCCATGTCGGTTTCCAGCCGGCCGATGCCAGAGTGCATGGGCCTGAAGGGGAGATATACGACGGGCTGTGCCCCCAGGCGGAACGCTTTGAGTGCAAATATATTGTACAATTCGTCGTATCCACACAGCTCAACCAGGTCGCCGTCTTGGAACAGCGGCAATGGGGACAATGACCCGAGGCCGACGACCGGAATGCGGCTTCCTTCTGGAAACATGACGACCTTGTCTTCAAGCACGGTGCGGACGAGATTGCCGCTAAAGCAATGCTCCTGACCTTGCTGCATTCGTTCCCGGCAGACATATTCAGTCTCCCGCCTCTGGTAGTAGTGCAGGAAGATGTCCTCAATTCCAACCTGTTGGAACTGCGAGTGCCCGGGCAGTCTGGATTCTTGAAAGAGGCCAGATTGGTTTGCAACTAGCCTAGTATCGCGGTTGAACAACGCGCTGTTCGCAGTATCCGGCAAAAGCGGGAAAGTCGTGCCGGGATGCTCCGTGCCGATGCCATTGATGTGGTCGATGGCGAGCCTGCTGGCTGCATCGGCCTTTTCAACTGGATTATTGGGAAAAGATGCACATTCAGAGATGGCTGTTGTCATGGCTGAAACCTCATTCTTTTGTGGCGGGTGGAAGGGAATGGTCTGCGATGAATGCCTCGGCCTGCTCGATGGCCGTGGCTTTCCGTTCGGAGGCGTCCAGGTCGATGTCGATGCAGAAGAGTTTCCGTATGTATTCCTCACAGTAGCCGAGGGCCAAGAAGATGGAACGGCATCGGAAGACATGCGGATTGGCCATGAAGGCATCCATGGCGCGGCGGACTTCCCACCAATCCATGATGGCAATGGGGCGCGGCAAAAGCATTTCGCACTCAGAATGGAGCTGCTGGCGATGGTAGAAGCCGAAGATGGTCTCTTCGCCTGTCACTTGAGAGAACGGCTGCATTTGGCCTGGAAGCCAGCAGCGGGTGCAGAGGTCCATCAGTCCTGCAACGGTCAGGGGAAATGTCGGGATGGCGAAAACGTCGCGGGATGGGAGGCGTGTTTCCCTGAATGGCGTTGGTGGATTGGCTGGTGGCGCATCCTGCGAGCGACCTGGCGGCATCAAAGCCTCGGCGGGATTGAGTAAGAGGTCACCACGCTCGCAGTGTTTGCATTCGTCAAGAAGGTATTTTGGCATGATGTTTTCCTCCGTTATGCGTCTTTGCCGTCTTCCGCGTCTTTGCTTGCAGACGGCAAAGACGCAAAAGACGCTATTGGGGTTATTCTTTCTCTGGGGAGTTCTTAAGGTGGAAACCGTGGTAGCCACGAGCCGGTTTACCATTGAATCCCCGGATGTTCTGGCTAACCGTTGCTCCATGCTGCTCCGCCATCTGCCTGGCCAGCCCCCTGAAGAACTTCGCCTCCTCTATGAACGGGAAATGGCGCTCCTTGGAAAGGCGGTTGTAAAGTTCATAGGCATAGCGGGAAAGGAAGTAGGAGCCGTCGGGCATGACGAACTCCGCCACAAAGGACTTGACTGGATCCGAGAAGGCTATCAGATTGTCTCGATCGATTTCCTGGAGTTTGCTTAATGCGATTTTCCAGTTGACGCGGCGAACCATCCGTGCGCCTTCCAGCAGCCAGTTCAAAATTCCGGGGCCTTCCTCGGCGTAGAGCTTGTCCAGCAGTTCCTTGTCCTGTTCGGCCTCTGGGATGCTTTTTCTGAAGAAGATGGGCAACAGGCGGTCGCGCCATTCCTGGCCATTGCTCTCGAATTCGAAGCGTAACTTGTTGTTGCTGACGATGACGACGGAGTAGCGTCCGGCGTATTCGAGACTTTCGTTCTTGTATTTCTGCTGGGCGGCGAACTCGTCTCCGCCGACCAGCCGCTTGGCCCACTCTCCGCCACGACCGCAAAGTGTCCGGGCAATGGCCTCGGTCCCAGACAGCAAAGAGGTCTCTCGCGTGAGGGACGCCAATGCGAACTTTTCGCTAAGATTCTCGAACTTGAGATCGAAAACACGCGCTCTGCCAAGGATTTTAGAGAACAGAAGCACCAGTAGTGATTTGCCCGAAGACCCCTCGCCGACAAAAACCAGAATCTTGCGCGTATAGTTGAGAATGAAAAGCGCCGCCCCGAAATACATCTGGACTACCTGCCTGTCGTCCAGACACGGCAGAATCCGTTCGATGGCCTTCAAGAACATAGGGCACTTCGCCTCGGGGGCATAGGTCACGGTCAGCGTGTGCATGACATAATAATCAGGGGATGGATCGACTATACTGAAATCCTGTTTTTCGCCGTCCCATAGCAGATGGACATTGGGTAGGGGAATCAGGTCTGGATGCATAGCTGGGAACCTGTCCTGCTCGCAGTCCAGTTTGAGACAATCCAGTATTCCCTTGAACACCTGTGGTTTCAATGCCATTTCTGCTTCAGGGCCGTAATCTCTGGCAAGTTCGATTACATCATCTCGCACAAGCCGCATGACACTCGACTCCGACTCAGCCTTCCACTTGCCGTCTTCCTTGTATCTACACCAGCCGTTGGCTTTCGTGTAAATGAACTTGTAGTGCAACCCGACATGTTGGGCAAGCGACGGTAAAATCGGTTTTGCAGCAGAAAGCCCCGTGAAGTACAAATCGTTCTCTTCTTCGAGGTCTTCTGCGTCATCGTCCGAATCCGTAACGGCGGAAAGGTGCCGACTATCCACGGGGGATGAGACTAAATGCTTTTGTGATTCTATATCCATAGTTATTTCAATTTTAGGAGATTGCGTGTTCTTTAATGACAAATTGCTGAAAGCCGTCCGTACTGCAATCGGCAGGGCAGACGGACTTTTGCTACTTCATCTTGCTCAAAATCCCTCGCGTCTTACAAGTCGTCGCGGTATTTAAAGCTATAGATATCAAGGTTTCGGTACCACACCTCTGGAGCCTTTCTGTCACGGGCAACAATGTATTTGTCAAAGAAAAGCCCTTCGTTCTCTTCTGCTTCAAAGAGTTCCTTCTCGCTGGCATAGCCCAAAATCTGAGCCACTTCCGAAGCGGGGAAAAAGGTCGGGAAACTGGAGCGGCATTCTTCTTGGATGGTTTCCCAGTCGTCGTCGCTCCATTCAGGATCCTCCCCATGTAGATCGTAGAGCATTCCCTCAAAGATATCTGCGTAGAATCCCGGAACGAGGAAGTGGCGGTCTAACCATTCAGCATCTACATAGAAAACCTGGGGAACATTGCTGATTGTGCAAGCGGGATGCGGCATTACCGCCTTTGACGAGTCCGAAACGGCTGATTGCGAGGAGAGAGTCAGATCTTCGGGGGAGAGTAATTGTTTCTTCATTTGTTTTTCCTTTTGGGGTAGCACCCGTTGTCGGATGCTTGGGGTGAGAGTTGCGATGCCTCTGCCGACGGGGTAGAGACGGACGTAGTTGCCGAAGTAGCCACTCATTCAGAATGGCGGGGTGGCACACTGGGATGCCAAAACAATGTCGTTATTAGTTCACGGGCTTGACCTCCTTTTCCTGTTAAACTCCAATCGAATTCATGTGTAAATGGTCACCCATATTCACCGTCTACACATTTTTGAAAGTAGCGTCCGAGCGTCCATTGACTTTATCGCCTGATTCTTCATCGCTGAGAATAAAGCCATAAATGTCACTGCTCCTGTACCTCACAGCCTTGCGGCCAACCAGCTTGCGCTGGAATGGGAATGCGCCTTCTTTCTCAAGGGCGCGAAATTGTGAAAAACTGATGCCCAAGAGGTCGGCTGCTTCCTGTGCCGTGAGAAGTTTCAGAGGAGGAGGCGGGGGCGAGTTCTTACATAATGCCTTCATAGTTGCGGCGATCTGGTTAAATTCACCCTGAGTGACCGTCCCGGGATCCAACAGAGGTGCAATGAGCCGCGTCACCAGCCGAGCGGTGGCGGGCCTCAAGTAGGACTGTTGGAATTCAATGGGCATAGGGTTGTTCAATGGTGGCTGGGGGCTTTTGGTTGTAAACGCACTTAATATAGTGCGCCAGCACCCACTTGTCAATTCACAAGTCGTTGAATGACAAGCATTTAAAAACCTTAACAAACGTCAAGGTTAATACGCATTGCCTCTAAAGTGAATGGGCAAAAAAAAGGCATCGCTGAAGGAGCAAGCCCCAGCGATGCCGTTGATAAGTTTTGAGCTAATCTTTACTTCTTCTCTTTCATCTTCTTTAGTTTTTCCAAGATTGTACGGCGTGTTTTTTCCTTGGATTCTTCAGAACGACCAGCGCGTTTTTCTCTCGGACATCCATTTCTTGTAACATGATTTATAGTGTTCTCACAATACCAATCTGTGAAGATATCGAAGGCATTTGAAAACGCTTTGAAAAAATCTATTTGACAATTTCTTTCATGTAGGATTTCTTCAATTTTTGTTTGGTGCTTCTTGAATACTTTCTTTTTTGCGTTTTCTTTATTAGTTTTTGCATTGCGGATAATTTTCTGCCCACCATCATTGACCTTGGGAGGCCATTCGTCCTCAACTTCATCTAGATATATTTCCAATGCCAAAAGCAATTGTGTTGTTTTCTCATTATATTTGCTGTGGGATTTGCTGGCGTTGGCTGTTTGCTCAAGGTTTTTACGCTCCTTTTCCTGTTCAATTTCTTTTTCAATTCTTTGACTTTGATGTTTCAAAAACAATTCTAGCAAGCCCATTGTATCATTCAGCAGGCCTGCATCATGTAATTTGGTCAGAGCTGGTAATGCTTTCTGGATTCTGACCAAATCGTCATTATTGATCATGAAATTAAGTGCAAAATCATCAAGTATCTTTTGATGTTCAGGTTGAAGCCCCTTTCCCAAATCAAGCATTTTCTTCATAACACCATGCTGCGGCTGGCTAAGGGAACCAAACAAGGCAGGAATTGTTTCCGTGGAGTTCTCGCATGTCAATTTTGTCTCGTCATTTGTAGCCATCTCGATTTTCTCCTTCACAACATTCTGTCCGTCTTCAAGGTTTGAATGAAAAAAGTCTTCACATTAGGGTTTGCATTCTGGCGTGAGTATCTCCTTTATCTGCTGAATCACTTCAGCCGTTTCGGGGGACACATCTTTCTCTGAATAGGAAGAGAGCAGTTCCAGAACCTTGTTGATGCGTTCAAGAGGACTGACGACGCCGACACGGCCGGAGATGGCCTCGACGGCATCCTGGAGGGCTTCGTCGCCGACATGGGTATAGTAGTGGTCCACGCTATCCGCATTGTCTCCAAGAATCGCGGCAATGACGGCGCGTGGAACGCCGTTCTCCGCTGCATGGGACGCAAAGGAATGACGCAGGCTGTGGTAACCATATACGGTTACGGCCTTTGCGCGTCCTTCGACCTTGACGCTCGGTTCTACGCCGATGGCACTTATGACCCGCAGGCAGTCCTTGTCCACAAGGTCGGCACCGCGAACTTTACCGTTCTCATCGACATGGCAGTAGCGTTCTGCCACCTTGGGGCAAACATACGATTCGGCGGTCGTCTTCCACTGCAAGGCTATTTGCAACTGCGCCTTCAACTGTGGCGCGATGGGAATGACGACTTCCTTGCCAGTCTTGAACTGCTTGACCCAAATCTTGCCAGCGGTCAAGTCCACCTTGTTCCAGCGGAGCAGGCAGTTGTCCTTCAGTCGCTGTCCAGTAAAGAGTCCAAGGTAGAAAATCACTCGGATTTCGTCCTTGTTCTTCACCTTTTTAGTCGGGTCATCCAGCACTTCGAGCAGTTTTGCCTCCTGCTCGGCGGTGAATCCGAGACGATGGACACCGAGATTGTTCTCCTCGCGGTATTTCCTTCGCAGGGTGGCAGAGCCAAAAGGATTCTCGCCTTCGTAGTAGCCCTTCAGGGTGCTGAAGATTTTCTTGAGACGGTTGATTTTCCGGTTGTGGCTGTCAACGGCCTGCGGCAGTTCCTTCAAGTGCTCCGAATATCTCCGTGCCACATCATAGGTGATTTGACTCACCTGCGTCAGACTGTTTCCGACAAAGGCGACAAAATCATCCCATGTGCGCCTGTATGACTGCTGTTCGCTGACCGTGGCCGGCATGGCCCGTTCTGGATGCTTACTGTAAACATCCCATGCATCCGCCAATGTCAGGGTATTGCGTCCTGGCTCCAGATAACCTCTGGCCTCCTTCGCGTGCGCCTCGATCAGATCGACCGTCGTGGAGGTGATGGTCGGGATGAGAGCCTCGGCCTTTGCCTTCGCCTCCTTGTAGTTCTTCGTCTTCAGGCTGACCGCCTTTCTGCTGCCGTTGACCTGATAGCGTAGATAGAAGAGACCTCCTGGCTCCTTCTGATAGAGTGTCCCGATGTCCAGCCGTTCCTTGATGATTTCGTTCGCCATCTTCTTTTTACGTCCCATTGCCTAATCAACCTTGTCCAAAAAGCACGATTAAGCATAATGTAGCACCAAGAAACAAAAAAATCTCCCGAAATGGCACCAAATGGCACCTTTTGGGAGATTTTCCTACGTAAAACTGGTGGAGCATATCGGTGCGAAAACCCACCTCAAATCAGCGTTTTACGCTGTGGGGAGACCAATTGAGCCCCCCTCTAGATGGTTTTTTATCGTCCATCACTGCCCAAAAATGCCAAAAGCTTTTGCCTAGTCAACCGCATGATTCCACCTGGCTTCTTTGAGAGGAATCATGTCAATACTATATTGCCTTTTTTGAGATTTGCGAATTAACGAAAGAAAAAAGTCTCGCGTCATTCATTTTTATCCATCTCGCATCTTGGTTTCAATTGTTTCTTTAGAATGTAGCCCTTTAATCCTGAAGTCTTTTCAAGGAGAATACTTTTCGAAAGGTTATCGCCTATTTCTTTTGAAATCTGCTTCATTTGCCGCTCGATTTTCAACGCCTCAGACACAATAATAGCGTCATCCCAGGCATTGCCGTTTCTGGCATAATCGAACAAAGCCACCATCAATGCTATCAATCTCGCAGAATTAAGTTCTTGATGCAACCGTTTTTTTGTTGGTGCCTCATACCAAGGTTTGCCATTATCGCGATAATAGAAGCAACTTGGCAATTCGGATGGATTCGGCGTTTTCCCAAGAATGCGACAGATATTCTCATAGAAATCAACAATCTGCTCTTCTGAGAAGTGCGTTTTCAAAGCATCTGAAGAACCACGCACAACTTTCATTGCCTTGGTCGCAATAGAGAATGCGATCATTTTTAGGCTAATCTGTTCATCTACCTGCTTGACAAAAAACGTATTTGAAAGATTGTCTGGCAGTTTCTCCAGCCAATAATTCAGGGGGAATCTCTTCTGAATTTTCTCTTTGTGTTTTATCAGCCAAGTCCTAATACTTACTTCATTTCTCCTTATTGTTCTACTCAAGAATATTGGTTCTTCAAGTCTAACAAGACTATCATAGTTTCCCTGCTTTCGTTCTTGTAGTTCTGATATGTTTTTATATGCACTATTCCCTTCATCATCGCCAAATGGAATGATACATATATTCTGGTATTTAGAAAAATCGTGTCCTTTGGCTATTAGTATCTTGTCAATGTCATCCCTACAAAACAAAACATTGGCAGGAAGAAGCACAAGATTGCAGTCGTGTTCATTAAAGTCGCTTTCCTCTAGAAGAGAAAAGGAGATTTTCCATATTTCGAGATGATTATTCTCTTTCCAGACTGGTGCCATTAAATTAGGCCATTCATTATTCAAATATGTGCTGTCTAGCCTATATCCCAACAAGTCCCTAATAATGTCAGAGATTCTTTCCTCTGGCTTGTCCGCCTTTCTCAAAACTATGGAAACATCAACGGAAATAAGTGCATTTTGTGCTTGTTCAGAAGGTGAGGTATTGGCATCGTCCGTCTGGCTTTTCTTCTCCAGGTTGCTTTGTTGCGCGGCTTCGTCTGTATCGTGAGTGTCGCTTACGCCAGAAGTAATTGATTTGCTCTGGGATATGTTTTTATTGACACCAACCTGCTTACAATTCTTTGGAAATGCTGATGCAAGTTTATGAATATCTGTACATAGGGACACTGTTGACATGGATTTGCAGATTGCACAATCAAGTGTTAAAGCAGTATCAGGATTGGTCTTTTGCTCCAACGTTACCATTTTTAGGAAATTAGCCAAACATAATATCAATTCTCTAAATAATTCTTTTGCATTGTCATTGATTTTTAATAATTCATCATTGTTTTCAGATTTATAATCCTTTCCATTTCTTCCTTTGTATTCTTCCTGAAACAATGATAGACACGGAAACACCGCCTTTTTCTTATGGAAAAACAGGGTGTCAATTATTTCACATTCTGCCATGGGAACTAATCCGTCTGCTGAAACAAGGTCAGAGATTTGTCTAGCAGTCTCAAAAAGGCATTTGGCAAGGGACTTGAAATCTTCAGGCTGTTTGTTTTTAACCTCGTTAATCCTCTGAAGCATTGTCGATACTATTTCTTTCCAAGCCTGACATTCATCTTGTTGTGTCCGGGTCGCCATTCGGTTTTCTTTCTTCCTATCGTCTATGCACTCCATTCCACATTATTCCCCAAAACGACGCTCATTCAAGTGACTCTGTTCTTTTTGATAATATAGCACAAAAGTGGGGGAAGAGGAAGCAGGAGAACAAAACTCCTTGCACATGTTCAAAACTAACAATCGCTTCTTCAAAGATTATTAAAGCCTGAAAACTGACAAAAATGCCCAGTAAATTGTCTGTGGTCATTTCTCTTCAGCAACTGTATAATTATGGCATTGACAAGAAAACATCCATTTCCCAGATAGAAAATGCCATCCGAATCCATCACATCCATGAAAATCAGGCCGACTACCGCACAGAAGGTGGCCAAGGCTGTTTCATGCCTGTATGATTTTGATGTGCTGGACTATCAAGAGCTGTGTGTAATAAAAACAGCCCTGAATGAACTGGCTCGAAGAGGCACACTTGCTCCTGACCCCGAAAAGAGATTACTGGATCTCCACGAGGTATCGTCAGTTTTATCTTTGGGAGAGAGCACCCTCACAAGGGGGCTGTCAGATGGCAGCATCGCTCTTCCAAAGGTAAGAATTGGGGGAGCCGTGCGCTTCCGCTGGGAAGACGTGGTTAAGCTGATTGATTCCGTAGAACCAGAAAATAAGGAGGTCAACCATGGATAACTAACATTCCGCCGACTTCAATCAATAATGTGTTCTCGAATTGGAAGAAGTCAAGGCGGCACGGCGTTTTTTTTCGAGAACATGCTGGCAGGGGCAAGTTGGTAAAACAAGTCCTATCCTGCGTAGGTATCATTTTTGACGTAAAATAAGATGCAAAAAAATATTTCAAATGCTGTAAAGACTGTGCCATCATCGACGGAGAAGTCTGATGATGCAAATCTGGGAACGAATCAGATGGTTGTTGCTACAGCATCATCCACAATCGAATCTGCGACAAATGAAAGTGCCACAAAATCGGCCATTTGTGAGACATCCTGCCACTCAATCGTTCCCGATGCACCACCGCAGACGGCTACTTCTCCTGAACCAGCATTCCACAAGAATGGCGGTAAGAAGGCAAGTGCCCAAAATGACAGCGGCAAGAAGGCTGGTGTCTTCCAAACATCAAATGTCTTGGAGCCAACGAATGAGGAACTTGAAAAGACAGTAAAGAATCTTCTTCAGATGCAACATACAAGTGGGCAGAAAACAGGTGAAGCACTGTTTAAACTTAAAGCTCGGAAGGCACACAAGGAATATAAACCTGGCGTAAAAACTACATTTGCTGATTACTGCAATGATGTTTTCGGCATCACTCCGCAATATGCCAATCGCCTAATTAGAGCCTACAGGTGCTATGAACGCACAAAAGACTTTTTTGACAAAGATGGTCGTAGCGAAGAATTTGGCCAGCTTCCTGAAAACGCCGACCTCTACGAGCAGCTGTCAAAGTTCAAGGAAGACGAACAGGGGCAAGTGCTTGAAAATTTAGTTGATGAACGCAAGGCTCATGGTGAAACGCCAGATAAAATCTGCGCCACCGATATCAAGGATTTACTGACAAAAACGGAAGATGATTCAAATAACAACAGCGTGAAAGAGTTGGCATTGGATACGCTCAAGGCCATTTCAAGCAATAAGCCTTTGCTCGACAAAATTGCAAACCTAAAATCAACAGAGATGAAACTGTTTGCAAAGGCTCTCCAAGAGAGAATCAGTAAGGCCGACCGACAAAGGAGTTGTGCATGATAAGTAGTTTTTGGAAACATTGTTTCACTTTTTTAGGATACCTCCGTCACTCTGTCAGTGCAGAGTGGCGTGGGGCATTCGTCAGTTGGACCGCAGAAAACAAAAAGTACCCGCAATTGGGCAAAGGAGTTCCAAATGAGCAGCAGAATTAAAGAATCAGATCCAAATGAGGACACGCAGGAAGTCATGGGAAGTATCTCGTCTCCAGGCAATGAGGCAATTATTGACGGCAAGCCAAAACTTGTGGAAGGCAAGCAAGATGCAGTTGAGTTAGACGAGGCAACGTTTTCAAGATTGTCTCCCAATAATTATCATGTGTGCCGTGAGCTTAACTGTAAACTTGAGGAATTAGCACAGAGTGGCCGTATTGATGCCCAATCTCTTGAGACTTTGCGATACGCTCTGGACGCTATGGGCAAGGGGGAAAGGTGCCTTATCCAACAGCTTATTCCTGAAGCTCATGCTGCCTTCATTCTGGGGATGGATGTCAATGCGCTCCGTAAATCCAAGTATTTGCGTCAGTTCCTGTATCGTAACCAAGTGCATTTCCTCAACACCGAAGTGTATGACTTGCTTGACAGAAAAGAGCACTGCCTGCGAAGGAGCACCAATAACCCTACTCGCAAAAACGCAAAGGACAGGGGCAGTGTGCGTGCTAGAAAATCGGTCACGGATGGCATCCTCAGGCACACGGTGCATGAAATAACTGTTATGGAAGAAATGTGCATGTCCATTGACTATCGCATACGGGAGTTTGTGCGACAAGGCCATTACAAAACTGAAAGCCTTATCAAACCACGGGATATCTACGATATTTTGAATACATCGTTGTTGGACAATGGCTACATAACTGCAAACCTGGCTTTGCTCTGTGCAAAATTTGGCTGTGTAAACGTGGCTGGCCTGGCGTACTTGCTAGAAGCGACGGAGGATGAGATTCGTGGCCTTCTCAACAAGGCAAATATCAAAATGGAAGATGCCGCCCAGTATTGGGAAAGGCAGATGGTCAAATAGAACACCCCCTCCGTTCCAG
>JAFSTJ010000785.1 GCA_017450525.1 Victivallales bacterium
ACGTCTTGCGGTCGTACTTTGCGGCGTGATCGAGGTACTTTTCCGCCCAGTCCTTCAGGGAGCAGGCCGTGTCGGTCGTCGCCTCCCAGTCGGCAGCGCGTTCCTGCGCCTCCCATGCCAGAGCATCCGCCCTCGTGTTGAAAAGTTTCTGTTTGATCCGGCCCATCTTCTGGACCCGCCCCTTCCAACGAATACGACCGTCCTTCAGTATCTTCGATGCCATGCTTGGAACCCCTCAGGGCGTCCACGACATTGCGCTCAAAGAACAGGATTTTTCCCCTGGGAATGGGCCGTATCCCACCGAATGCCGTATAATTACGTCGTACAGCGTCTACGTCAAGGCCCAGCCATGCGGCCAGTTCCTTCGTGGGAATGCGTCGGCCCAGCTGCTCTTCGAGAAATGTTGACATGAGCGCTCCTGCGATTTACTCACCCAATCGCATAAAAAGGAGCGCCGTGTCCCGCAGTTGCCGACTGTGGATGGCATCTACAATCGGAGCATGCCCATGGCTGTTTACGAAAATTTTCTCCAAAAGTGTTTCCGCGAAAAGGTCATCCTGTTCCCGTATGACGGCCTGCGTTCTCTGAAATCCCCGGCATACCCCGTCAATGAAGTGT
This sequence comes from Victivallales bacterium, assembly GCA_017450525.1. Classification (GTDB taxonomy): domain Bacteria; phylum Verrucomicrobiota; class Lentisphaeria; order Oligosphaerales; family Oligosphaeraceae; genus RGIG3456. The sequence goes on from JAFSTJ010000785.1 coordinate 619, forward strand.
TTATCGGCATCATGATGGCGGCAGCACTTTTCCCGCATGAGGATGAAGAGAAGCAATTCCTGGGCTATGTCGCACAGTATTTTGCTGATTTCATGAGACAATTTGAAGAATCTGACACCTTGGACTTAATCAATGCAAAGCATAAGATTCGACTGCTAAATCAGCTGGCAAGATTTCCACTGCTCTTTTTCGGCTCATCGCATGCCTTTTGCGAAGCACTGCTTAACTGGAAGCCGTTTTCCAAAAACGGGAAAGGCTCCCTGAGAGAAAAATTCGACCATGGATTATTCTTCGGAGAGGTTTACCAAAGATTCATATTTGATAAAAGCACCATCAAGGAATCCATCAGAAGTACCAGCGAAACAATAAAGCGCAATATGACAGAAGAGTCAGTTACGACAAACCCATTTCCAAGTCTGGAAAACAATAATATCTATACAAACTATTGGCCACGCTTCAAAAGCGTTGCCTGGATCTGGTATGCGATCAGGCATCTTGTTCCTGGCCCAGTGCTTGAGCAACGTGTAGAAATCTGCCACAGCACATTTTCAACAATAGAAGGTAATTCAAGCTACAAGGGGCTTGATGGCTGGTATGAAATATTCACTGATGCATTCACTGCATATCTCAAAGTAAAAAAGGACGGGCACATTGATAAAAATGGAATAGATACATGGCGCTATTCCGATACGCTGGAATATACTGAACTTGAATCATTCTTTCCAATGGAAAACCTCAACGCCCTTAACGATATCTTTGCCGGCATGCCATGCCATCTGGAAATTTGTTTACGGCCGCATAATGGTTTGTAATCCTCAATCGACCTCGGCTGCAAGATAACGACCGCCTTCAATACCGGACACCCACAGGCCGATGCTCTGCTGGGCGACCGCCTGCGTGGCTGGCTGCCTGTTAAGGGACGTTTGAACTTCTGGTTTGCCGACTTGTTGTCCGGCACAAAACAAACCTAGAACTGCGAATGGCAAAGGCGGGGCATGTGCCCCGCCTTATTCTGTAGGCTCCGTTGTCACTTTCTGAAGGTTGGCAGGTATGCGAACAATGCGGGGGAGCCGCCAGTGTGCAAG
>JAFSTJ010000786.1 GCA_017450525.1 Victivallales bacterium
AATGCGGGCGAAACGCCCGTGCACAAAACAGTCCACAGTCCACAGCAAACAATATTGAGGTATATAGAACATGAGATTGATTTCCTGGAATGTGAATGGAATAAGGGCTGTACTGGGAAAGGGATTGCTTGACTGGATGGGCAAGGAGCAGGCGGATGTATTCTGCTTCCAGGAGACCAAGGCGAATCCTGAACAACTGGGGCAGGAACTTTTGGATGTGCCTGGATACAAGTGCGCATACATGTCCGCGGAGAAGAAGGGATACAGCGGCACTGCCGCCTATTTCAAGGAGGAGCCACTTTCGATAAGCAACATGGGTTGTCCCGAATTCGACTGCGAGGGCAGGGGACTTCTGCTGGAATATCCAAACTTTACCCTGATCAACTGCTACTTCCCCAACAGCCAGGAAGGCGGGGCGCGGCTTCAGTACAAACTGGATTTCTGCGACGCGGTGCTGGATATTTGCAACAGCCTGGTGGCGAAAGGGAAGAACGTGATTGTGTGCGGGGACTACAACATTGCACATGAGAGAATTGACCTTGCCAGGCCTGACGACAACGAGAACAACGCTGGTTTCCTGCCAGAGGAACGTGCTTGGATGACAAAGTACCTTGACGCAGGGTACGTAGATGCGTTCAGGCACTTTGACAAGTCCGCGGGGAAGTACACTTGGTGGTCGTACCGTGCTGGAGCAAGGCCACGGAATATCGGATGGAGAATTGACTATCACTGCTTCAACAAGGCATTCCTTCCTCATGTGAAGGAGGCTGCCATACACGGCGATGTGATGGGTTCTGATCATTGTCCAATTTCCATAATTGTAGAATAAGAACAACAAGGGAGTCTGTAAAAATGAATCGTATTTCGGTCAAGGTGTTGATGATTTTGGCGCTGATGGCGTCGCTGTTTGTGCTTGCACAGGATGCCAAGGATGACAAGACCATAAAAATCCTCATGATAGGGAACAGTTATTCGGAGAGCGTACTGTCCTACTTCCCTGAGATGGTGAAGAATGACGGCACGATAAATATGAGGCTGCGTCAGGCATACATAGGCGGCTGCACCATCGAGCGCCACCTGAAGGAATATGACAAGGCAAAGGCGAATCCAAAGCACCGTCCATACACCACCAACTTGGAACTGCCTGGTGCGCCAAAGACAAAGGCAGGCAAGTGGAAGGCGAACCTGCCCGAAATGCTGGCGGATGGGACCTGGGACATTGTGACGATACAGCAAGGCTCTAGCCACAGCTGGCGCCCTGAGACATACCAGGCCGATGCTGACAGGCTTGTTTCGATTGTGAGGGAATACCAGCCAAAGGCGGAGATAGTTGTGCATGAGACATGGGCATACAGATGCGATTCACCACGTCTGGCTAACTGGAAGATTGACCAGGCGGAGATGCACAAGCGCGTCAGCAGTTGCTACAAGGATTTTGCTTCACGTTACAAGTTCCGCCTTATCCCCGTTGGTGATGCTGTCGATATCTTCCGCAAGCAGGTTGACAAGCCCTTCAAGCCCATGACGGCGGAGGAGAAGGCGGCTCTTGTCTATCCCAAACTGCCTGAAGAAGACGGCGATGTGGTGGGAAAGAGTTTTTGGGCGACGAAAAAAGACAGCAAAGAGCGTGAATTGAAGACGGACTACATTCACCTGAACAAGCAGGGACGTTATTTGCAGGCCTGCGTTTGGTATATGTATCTGTTCGGAAAAAGCGGGGCTGATATAAAAATCTTCCCCAAGGATATGAATGCAGAGACTTGCCGCACTATGATCAAGTGTGCGGAGAAGGCAATACAAGACAACAAATAAAAGATCAGGAGACGAGAGAATGGCACTGGTTCTTAACAATCAGAAGACATTGAAGACGCTGCTTCACGTGAATTACTACGAAGGCCTGGGGCGTTTGCCAGGTTTGTTCAAGTTGGCGGCGTTGAACGGCTGCGACGGTGTGGAACTGCGCGGTTTCAACAAGTTTGAGGAAAGCGAGGAGAAGTACCTTGCTATTATCGAAGAACTGAAGCAGAAGTATCCCCAGTTCGAACTCACATTCGGCTATCCTATCGACTATATGAAGGATGATGACGCAGATAGAATTGCGGCGGATGAGGAAAAGTTCTACAAGAGGCTGCAGTGGGCGAAGGAGAAGTGCGGTTCGAAACTGTTCAACTTCTTCACTGGCGGGCTTTACGGCAAGAACACCCAGTACCGTGAATATTACAGGAATGGCAGCGCGGCGGCCAGGGAAGAGCACTATGAAAGGGCCGCGGCAGGCCTGCATCGCGTAAATGCGGAATTGACACGCCTGGACATGCGCATCGCCTTGGAGACACACAACTGCTATCTCCATGACCTGCCATATCCATGCTCAAAACTGTTGAAAATGGCCGATGCGGACAGGGTTGGCGTGAACTACGACCACGGCAACATGTTCATCAACCCCAATGGTCCACAGACTATAAACGAGGTGTTTGACATTCTCAAGGGCAAGATCTTCTATGCGCACCTGAAGAACATGATCCGCACATACGACTACAAGTATGCGGGCTGCCTACTGGAGCAGGGCAACATCAACACCATGAGAGTGGTCAACCTGCTGCGCAATGAACTGCCAGACGGTATTATGGCAATCGAATTCCCAAGCTCGGGCGACAGCATCATCGCCGCCAAGCGTGACATGGAGTACATCCGTTTCATCCAGGATTGGCTCTGCAACAACCAGTACTAAAGTGTAATTGAAATGTGGGCACCACGCTGGCGCCCACTTATGTTGTCTTGGCGGAACGAGGTGTTTTTGACATTTGGCAATTATGTTTTGTTATCCGTCAAGGCAAATTCTATAGTTTGACCAGAAATATTCCTACTATGACTGAGGCAAAGGCGAGGCATTGCTTCCAGGACAGCCTTTCCCTGTAGCGGATGGCTGTGTAGGTGGTGAAGAGAAGAATTGTCAGACTGCAGCCTGCTGGAAAACAATGCCAGCCTGCCGCATCCGCCCAAGCAACAGCAGTGCTGGAAGCAAAACGCAATATGATGCAGCTGCAGTTATTCCCCATAGCATCCCATATAAGCTGCTTCGTCTTAAGTTTTTGATAGAGCATTCTTTGTCAAGTAAAGTCCAGGCAAGGAAGAAAAAAGTGCTGGAAAACTGAAGCACAAGTGCACCCTGCAATGGCGAGAGAGTTTTTTCC
>JAFSTJ010000787.1 GCA_017450525.1 Victivallales bacterium
GGGGAGGACAGCGCATTCTTGGCGCCTCATATTGCCGAAAACCTTGCCCTGGAACTGAATGCAATCGAGGAGATTGCAAGAAAATACAAGGTGGATGGCATACATCTGGACTATATACGCTACTCCAGCAGCAGATTTGACTACAGCGATGGCGCAAGGGAGGCGTTTGAGGCATCGCTGGGCAGGAAAGTCGAGGCATGGCCTGGTGACTGCCAGGCGGGAGGGTGTCTCTTCAATGATTTCTGCGCCTGGCGGTGCAGCAACATATCCAAGCTGGTCAAAGGGGCGAAAGAGCGTATATCCAAGGCGGATTCCAAGGCAAAATTGTCCGTGGCGGTTTATCCAGAATGGAACAATTCGCCCGAATGGATAGGCCAGGATGTGCGCGCATGGATAGATAATGGCTGGGTTGATTTTGTTTGCCCTATGGACTATTCAGCCGACATGAATGAGTATTCCACCTGGCTTCAGGCGCAATATGACTACAACCAGGGCAGGGTGCCTGTTTACATAGGTATCGGCCTCTATAAATTGAAGGGCAATGTACCCGCTCTACAGCAGATTGAGGAGGCAAGAAAACTGGGGCATGAGGGCTTTGTCTGCTTCGATTTGAAGAAGGGCTTTCTTGAAGAATTACTGCCTCAGCTGGGAAAGGGTGCCTGCGCCAGTAAAGTCAGCGCTTTGCCACACAATTCATACGGGTGCATTTTCCATATTCCGTTCTGCCCATGGCTTCTGGACGGTGCCTTCTGGCAGGAGGAGACTGTTTTTATTGACGTGGATTTGCCAAAGAAAGTCTTTGACAGGAAACTGTCAGTTTCTGTGGAGTTTGATGGAGTCGACATAGGTGGGCGCGGCCTTTCTGGGCAACTCACGCAAAAAGGCCTTCATCTGTCATTGAAATTGGAAATGGCAGGTCGCTATCGGATTAGGATTGAAAACGAGGGCTTTGTGGCAAGAAGCCCGATAATACGCAGCCTGTCTCCTGCGGAAGTGAAGGAGTTGCTTGTCCGAAAAGGGCCGCCGCAATTTGCCAACAACGGCGGTATCAAGGTGGGTGTCTGGCATGATGGCGCGTATGGCGCACAGCCAATTCTGGATGCATTGCAGTCGAAGTCAGGCATTGATGCCGCGATTCTTTACAATACCGAACCCGACAACATGGCAGAATGCAAGGTGATTGTGCTCCCGCAGGTCAGGCGCAAGGTTGAGTATTTCAGAAGTGAGGATGCAGCCAAGGTTCTTCGCGACTATGTGCAAAATGGCGGTGCTCTTTTGCTGACGCATGCAATGGTTGGGACAAGGCAATTCCCGAACCTCTTCCCTGATGTGGTGAAAAGCGTTATCCAGGTGCCATTGAAGGAGAGAAACTGGCGCTATGCAAAAGATGGCGCCAAGGGAAAACAGAGCCAGTCTAGTTTTGTTGATATGATTGAAATGGAGCCAGGAAAGGACGGCGTCAAATATCTAGAGGCACAGAGCGGAAAATGCACCATGATTGTGGGCAAGGCCGCAAAGGGAAGATATGCCGCCTGCGGGCTTGGGCTTGGCATTGGAAAGGCTGACAAGGATACGCCTCTCTCCAGCCAGGAAAAAGAACTGCTTTTCAAGACAGTTCAGTGGCTGGCTGAATGACTTCATTTGAGTTTATATCTATAGTATTGCCAGGTGCGCATGGAAGGCCTGTATCCTGATGTGCAGCCAACTTGCCGCACGGATTTATTACAAAAATTGCCATGATGAATTTGATTTTCGAGGCAAATGTGGCATATTATGCCCCAAAATTTTTTACCAATACCAAAAATTGATTAAAGAAGAGGAAAAAGAAAGAGATGCCCAACATTTCATCTGCTGCCAAGAGATTAAGGCAGAGCGTTAAGCGCCAGCTCATCAACCGCATGCGCAAATCCCGCGTGAAGACTGCGGAAGCAAATCTTGATTACATACTGAAGGCCAAGGATGCCGAAGTAGAGGCTTTCCTGGACAAGTTCTTCCCAGCGGAGACAAAGGCTGCCAAAGAGGCCGGCAAGGACACTGACAAGGCATTTGCAGTTGCAACTGCGCTGTCAAAGTGCTTCTCTGAACTGGACAAGGCTGCCAAGGTTGGTGTTATTCATGGCAACAAGGCGGACAGGAAGAAGTCCCGCCTGGTGGCCAGAGTGGCCGCAAACGGCTGATAACAGCCGTTACTCATTTAGGTGAATAGCCTTAGAACAAAAAGCATCAGGCGCCAGGAAACGTCAAGCAATTGACAGGGTCATGGCATATCTGGTGCTTTTTTTATGCAATTACCTCTATAGTAAAGGAAGCGTGAATGTCTGATAGGGATTGGAAAATACAGAAGTCCCTGGGCTTGTATGCCGAGGAATGGCTCAAAAAAAGACCGAATGCGGATTTTTTAAGAACCTGCGCCAAGGGAAGTGAACTGACCAACATAAGTTATGGGCAGATTTACAAGGATACTACCGCCTGGTGCAAACTAATGTCAGAAAAAGGCATAGGGGAAGGTGACCGCGTTGCGATGATCTCTCCAAAAACGGTCAAGCATTTTACATTCTTCTATTCAGCATGGTTCCTTGGTGCGATTGCAGTTCCTGTATGCGAGACATTGGGTGACCCCGAGATGAGTTTTATCATCAAGGACTGTGGCGCAAAACTAGTGATTGCGGACAAGGCCTTTGAGAACAAGGTGCGGGGCAATGCAGGCGACACGCCAGTGATTTGTCTGGAAGACATGCCCTGGGGTACGGATACCGTGAATGAAATCAAGCCCCGCGACATGGGCTGCGATGCAGTCGCAGTGCTAATTTACACCAGCGGCTCCACTGGAATGCCAAAAGGAGTCATGCTGACGCATAGGAACGTCTGGACAAATGCGTATTGGGCAATACAGAATTTCGAGGTGAGAACCAGCGACAGCCTGATCTCGTTGCTGCCTTATTGGCATAGTTATGCCCTGGTGTGCGAGATACTTTGCGTTGCCATGCGTGGCGCAGTGTGCTGCGTGCCACGTGACATAAGAGACTTCCAGAAGAATCTGGGTGTGTATAGGCCTACGTTGATGATTGCCGTGCCTCGTGTAGTGGAGGCTGTGAAGATGCGCATTGACAAGCAGTTGGCAGAACTGCCTCCCAAGAGGAAGGCACTTGTCGATAAGGCAATCTACAACGCATCTAGAATATTCACCGCTGGCCCTAAGTGGAATGGCGGCATGCTGCGAATGTTGACGCACTACTGCTTCTACGACCCGCTGGTGTTCAGAAAATTCCGTGCGGCGTTTGGCGGCAGATTGCGTTTCGTAGTTTGCGGCGGCGCCCCAATGGATCTGGAATTGCAGATTTTCTACAAGTACCTGGGAGTGACGGTGCTTGTGGGCTATGGCTTGACGGAGACAAGCCCTGTGATCAGCGCAAATCTCCATGCAGACCACCGTCTGGGCAGTTGCGGACGCGTGTTCCAATGGCTGCGTCCTGAATACGGCGGCGACTATACCTTCAAGGACGACGAAGGCAACATGGGCAAGGACGTGAGAGGCCGCCTAATGGTGAAGGGTGACTGCGTGATGAAGGGATATTGGAATCATACCGACGCCAGCGCAAAGACCTTTGAGGATGGTTGGCTCAACACGGGTGACATGGGCTACTGCGACAAGGAAGGCTTCCTCTTCATACAGGGCCGCCAGGGCAACATGATTGTCATGTTTGGCGGCGAAAAACTGCATCCAGAGCATGTTGAGGACGCAGTGAAGATGTCCAGTTATATCACTGAGGCGATGGTGATAGGCGAGAAGTGCAAGAGCGTATATGTTTGCGTGAATGTGAATCCCGACATGGTGAAGGGCATGAGTGAGGAGGAAATCCATGCCAAGATCAAGTCCGAGGTGCAGGAGCACACGGCTCATCTGGCGGCGTTCCAGCGTCCACGTGAAGTGTTGATACTGCCTCAATTCAGCCAGGAGGACGGCACCATGACCGCTACCTTGAAGATACGTCGCTTCAAGATATGGGAGAAATACCGCGATCAAATCGAGAAGTTCCTGCTGGACAATGGCGAGACCATTGCCACGCGCCATGAACTTGGCATTGCCAGTTCCCGGATCCTTGAGAGTCTTGAGAAGGGCGAGGCGGTTGTAGGCAATGGCGTTGTGATAAAGTGATGCTGAATATTTTGTTCATAGGCGACATAGTCGGTGGCGGCGGCAGAGATGCTGTCAATGCCCTGGCACGTTCCATTATGGATGAGCATGGCTGTACATTCTGCATTGCCAATGGCGAGAACATGGCTGGCGGCAATGGCTTCACTGCCAAGTGCCTCAAGGAACTGGCAAACTCTGGCGTGAATGTGTTCACAGGCGGTGACCATACCTGGGACCAGAAGGAATTCCCAGCGGAAATAGATGTTCTGGACAATGTGTTGCGCCCCGCAAACGTGTCTTCTTTCCAGCCAGGCAGGGGCTATGGCATTTTCTCCACGGCTGATGGCATTGAGGTAGGTGTGGTTTCGCTGCTGGGGCGCACATTCATGAATACCCATGCCAACTGCCCATACGAGGCGGCGGAGCGCATTGTTGCTGAACTTAAGGAGCGCACACCGTATGTCATTGTGGATTTTCATGCGGAGGCCACAAGTGACAAGATCGCCATGGGGCGTATGCTGGACGGCAAGGCAAGTGCAGTGCTGGGCACTCATACGCATGTGCCTACGGCTGATGAACAGATTTTTCCAGGCGGAACTGCGTTCCAATGCGACGTTGGCATGGTCGGTGCACGTGAATCTGTTCTGGGACGCGAAATAGACAGCATAGTCGGGCGCTACAGAACTGGAATGCCAACCAGGTTTCCCGTTGTGAACGAGGGCATAAGGCTGAATGCAACCATGGTGAGCCTTGATGAACAGGGGCATGCCACGGCAATCCAGCGCATAGTACGAGACTTTAACTGAAGTGAGGTGAACAAAATGCGTTGTCCAAAATGTTCTTCATCAGAGGATAAGGTCATTGAAACCCGTATCTCCAAGGAAGGGGACACGATACGTCGTCGCCGCCAGTGTATTGCCTGCGGCAACAGGTTCACCACCTACGAATCAATCATTCCTGCTGACATCTATGTAGTTAAGAAAGATGGACGCCGCGAGGATTTCAAGCGCGAGAAACTGACCCAGGGCATTAAGCAGGCCTGCTGGAAACGCAATATCAGCCAGGAGCAGATAGACAATATCGTCAATGACATAATGAACCGCCTTGCCCTGCTGTCGCAGGAAGAAGTGGAATCCAGTTACATCGGCAAGTTGGCGATGGAGGCACTGAAGAACGTGGACGATGTGGCATACGTCCGTTTCGCGTCCATCTACAGGCATTTCAAGGATGCGGAGGCCTTCATCAACGAGGTGAACCAGTTGTCGAACGAGAAGGCTCAATCCGAGGCGGCTGACAAGGGCGAGGCTCCCAAGGACGCTGGAAAATGACGGAAGAACCCTTGGCGACACTCCGTATATTGGGAGACAATGACCAGATTGAGGAATTGGACATTGTCAGTTTCCAGGAGGAGATTGCTGCGTCTTTTCTAAGGGCGGGCTTCAAGGACACGTGGATGGCGGAGGACATTTCGCTCACTGTGGAGGAGAAACTGCGCATTGGCGGCGGGGAACTTATGCGCCGTGAGGACATAGATGCTCTTGTTCAGTCCCTGCTCAATGCCGCTGGCTTCCAGGATGTGGCACGCGAATATGCTTCAATGCGAGGCAGTGATTGCTTCGTGGAGGAACGAAGAAACCTTAAGCACTGGACTGATGCGTCAGTGAAGGGGCTTTTGTTCAGGGCATTGCCATTGGATGCTGGGCAAAATGAGGCTTTGGCCGCCAAGTGCTGTGATATTCTAAGAAACTGCGGTCTGGAACTGGCGACGGACAAGTTTGTGATTGGGCTGGCTCTGCACCTGCATTTGAACGATGTCAGGGATTTAGACTTCAATGTGCAGGAGAATGTGCTTGCGTTGAGCGTCACGCAGAAGACCGTTCCTGCCAAGCCGCCTGTGGAAAATTGCCATTGCCGCATAATGCCGTACTCGTCTGTTTTCCCAAAGGTGCGTGCAAATGTGGATTTCGGGAAGGCGCTTAAGGAGACCGCAGCGGGTTGGCTGTCGCCTATTGGAGTGTCCCTGGCCCTTGAGAAGATATTGCCAGGTTTTGTTGATATGCTTAATGACGCCAGGCGGGAATTGCTTGCAAAATACCCCCGCCTTGCGGAAACGCCAGTCTCCGTGATTGTAACTGGTGTCGCAAAGAACGAAGCGGAGAAAATGGTTCTGCCTGCGCTGAAGGAAAGGCTTTCTTCAAAACTGGACTTCGCCTGTTTGTATATTGCCAGGTGATGTTTATGTGCGGCAAGAATGCCGCGCCACAGAACAAGGAACGCCGTGCACATTTATTATAGCCGATATCCCTTGTTAAATAGGCTTCTTATGTTAAATTTCGGCTTAATAATGCAATTGAGGGATTAGATATGTCCATATTCGATATTTTTACAAAAAATGCTCGCAAGATGCGGATTGTCCGAAATGGGAATCAGAGTTTGCGCAGCATATCAATGCCTGTAGGTGCGATAACCGACGATGTGAAGGCATTGGCTCAGAGGATGACGGTCACCATGAAGGAGAATGATGTGCCTGGCGTTGGCCTGGCTGCTCCGCAGGTTGGAGTTAATTTGCGCCTGATTGTGGTGGATACCAGGCCTGACGGCAAGAGTTCCAGGAAGAAGCCCCCCACTTCCCCTGGCGAGATGATGCTGAATCCGCTTATGCCCGTGGCATTGGTGAATCCAGAAATCATCTCCTCATCGAAGGAGACGGAGTGCGCTTGCGAGGGTTGCCTCAGCCTGCCAGGTGTGGAAGGTGAGGTGACACGTCCAAAGAAGGTGCTGCTCAAGGCACAGCTTATTTCTGGCGAACAGGTGATGCTGGAGTGCGACGGGCTTTTGGCGCGTTGCTTGCAACATGAAATTGACCATTTGAACGGTATTCTATTCATAGACAGGGCTAGCGAAGAGGATCGCCAGGTGGCAAAGCCGATAATGGACGAAATGGCGAATGAAGAAGCCAGGCTTGCAGGCAAATAAAAAAGATGTTTTCTGAAAGATGCAAATGATACCAGATGACAACAAGGATGATGAGCGCAGGGTGATAATCTTGCGTCCGCGCCGTCTTGCCATACTGGCGGCCTTGTTTTTGCATCCCACCCATGGTCTGCTGGCGGCTCAGTTCTATTCCTGCTGGGTGCCTGCCTTGATATGCATTCTTCTTGCCTTGGGCGTGGCGTCTTTGGGGCGTGGCTGCCGCATGGTCAAGGAATTCACACCTCGGGTGGAGAATGTGGTTTCCTCTGTGGGTGGAGATTTGGTCCCGATTTCTTTCGGCGAGGGAAGAATCTTTTTCGGTGGAAAAGTATCTTATCCGTACACCCGTTGCGAGGAAGGCTGGCAGATTGATGTGGCCAAGTTTGGCGAGGAAGCCGCCGTGCCGGCGAAAAAGGTGGCGCATCAGGGACTGGTATTAGCTAATTCAAGCGTGCTGTATTGGCTGGAACTTGAGGGCAATAGGACAATCAGCAGGCCTTTGTTGAACGAGAAGCAGATGGCACGCCTGTCCAATTCAATGCAGAACAGCGGCGCATCACAACTGGACATGGAGGGACTGAAGTCAATGGTGGCGATGTGCATGGTGCTGTGCGTTCCAGTTGTTGCATGCTATGTTTTCCTGACAATGATGCTTTCAATGCTGATAACTTTTTTGATGTTCTGGATTGCAATGCTGCTGTTCAGAAGTGAGACGCGCAAGTCAAAATGGACTACATTCGTCCTGATCATGAACTGCCTGATGCCGCCAACCTTGGTGGCATCATTCTGGTATTGCTTCGTCCCATTGTCATTTGATTTTTCACATGTTTTCCTTTTGGCGGCATTGGCATATTTGCTGTTGATTTTCTTTGAGGCAAGGCGTAAAGCGGAGGCGTGAACATTTATGGATAATGCAGATGTTATTGACAGGTTCTATACTTTCTGCAAGGGAGTCTGGGCTAGTTTTCTGAATCTGGTAAGCGGGTATGCGGATGCCACCCACAAGGCCGAGTTTGACTATGACTTTGGCGTGGCGTTCATGTTGGCTGTGATAATATTGTTCTTTGTGGGTAGCGCGTGCTGGGCGGCCTCCATTGCAACAAGCCGCCGATACATGGCAATCCCACATTTCCTTTTGGGCTTGGTTCTGCCTTGGATTTATCCACTGGTCATTCTTTTTGCCTTGGATATCAAGGGACACAAGCAGATGATACGCGCCGCCGAACAGGAAAAACAGGAAAAGGAAAGGGCCGAGGCGGAACGCCAGAGGAACATCGCAATCAATACAGAAGGTCAGGCAGAGCAGGAGGTTGTTGACGACAATGGCTTCAACCAGGCTCGCTTTACCGCAATCATTCGCAACTCGGACAGCGAACCAGGACCATGGAAAGTGGTTTTCTCTGGCAACGAGATGATCGTCACCAAAGTTCTTGAGGCTTTGCCTGAACTGGTTTCCGTGGAAGTGAAGGGCGACGAAGGAAAGACATTTACAATGAGAATCCCATACGCCAAGATGGAAAGTTGGGATAACGCATAATTTGTTTGTTTTGTAAAATATAGTTCTTAGGAAAAAGATTAAATGTTTGACGCAGCAGAAAGCAATGCCTCTTTCCCGAAGATGGAAGAGGATGTGCTGAAATTCTGGGACAGCATTTCGGCACTTGACAAGTCACTTGAACTAAGAAAAGGCGGAAAGCCATTCGTGTTCTATGATGGACCGCCCTTTGCAACTGGATTGCCCCACTACGGCCATCTTCTGGCGGGCACAATCAAGGACGTTGTGCCCAGGTACCAGACCATGCTGGGCAGATATGTGGAACGCGTATTTGGTTGGGACTGCCACGGCCTGCCCATCGAGGCACTTGCACAGAAGGAATTGGGACTGGCTGGAACACCTGCCATCGTTGAGGCTGGCATCGATGTATTCAACGAAAAATGCCGCTCAATGGTGCAGCGCTACGTTTCCGAGTGGAAGCAGACTGTAACCAGAATGGGACGCTGGGTGGATTTCGATCACGGCTACAAGACCATGGACAAGACCTTCATGGAAACAATCTGGTGGGTCTTCAAGCAGTTGTGGGAGCAGGGCAGGGTGTACCGTGCATTCCGCATAGTTCCATATAGCTGGAAACTTTGCACACCGCTTTCAAATAACGAGGCTGGTGCAAACTACCAGGACGTGCAGGATCCAGCAGTCACCGTACGCATGAAAGTGACTGACCGCACTTTCCCAGGTGCCGAGAACATGGATGTGTATGTGCTGATCTGGACCACTACACCATGGACTTTGCCAGAAAACCTGGCAGTCTGCGTGGGACCAGACATCGACTACTGCCTGCTCAAGGACGGTGACACCAACGACGCATACATCATGGCAAAGTCCCGTATCTCGGCCTACTATCGTAATGAAAGCGAATATAGCATTCTCTATGAATGCAAGGGCAAGGAACTGGAAGGCATCCACTACGAGCCAATCTTCCCGTACTTCAAGGACCATCCCAATTCATTCAGGGTGTTGTGTGACGGATATGTCACCACCAGCGATGGTACTGGCATCGTGCACCAGGCTCCTGCCTACGGTGAGGACGACTACCGCGTCTGCAAGGCCGCTGGCATAGGCATAGTTGACCCGCTGGACGCCAGCGCCAACTTCACCTCAGCAGTTCCTGATTTCCAGGGATTGAACTGCAAAGAGGCGGACAAGTCCATCATCAAGGCATTGAAGGCCAACGGCAAACTGGTTAAGCAGTCCACCATCGTGCACAGTTATCCTTTCTGCGAGAGGACTGACACGCCCCTCATCTATCGCGCCATCGAGGCCTGGTATGTGAAGGTGGATGACTTGCATGAGCGCA
>JAFSTJ010000788.1 GCA_017450525.1 Victivallales bacterium
AATGCAAAGCCGCACTATGAAATATGAGAAAGTTGGTTATATTACGACCTATCCATTTTAGCGATTTGGTTAAAATAATAATAAGCATTATGAGCAACGGTAATAACTACTACCTGGGAATCGACATTGGCTCCACCACATTCAAGGCGGTGCTAATGTCCGAGGACGGTGCTATAATCAATACTACATATCAGCGTACAAAACCAGTGGAATCTGGCGCAATGGCCTGCTCTGGAAGGTGCACTTCATGCGGACGCTGCAACATGGGCGCAATTAGGAAGACCGTGGATGATTTCCTTAGGGAATCCAAACTTGCGCAAAAGGACATCACATGCACTGTGGTCACAGGCAGCCAGATTGTGGAGGATACAAAGCGCTTCATCAAATACGACTTCCAGGTGAGCGAGGTGTCCGCACACGTGGCTGGCGCACGCCATTTCAACAAAGATGTGGATGCCATCATCGACTGCGGCGGGCAGGACAGCAAGTGCATGATCTACAACAAGAAGATGGGCATGTGGCTGTCAATGATGTCGGGCGTCTGCGCAGCAGGTACTGGCAGTTATCTGGACAACGTGGCCGCCAAGCTGAACATACCCGTCGAGGAAATAGCCTCCAAGGTGAATTACAATGCGGATATTGAATTCAGTTCGGTTTGCGCAGTGCTCTCCGCCACATCCATAAATAAATTCAAGAACCGCATTCCCGTAGGTGATTTGCTGGCAGGCGCTTGCCGCGCACAGGCCAGGGCGATTCTCAATGGCGTGGGACAGTTGCTGCTGCATCATCCAGGGCGCAAGATTCAGTTCCAGGGCGGTGTTGCCGCAAATGGTGCAGTCGCTGAATTCATGCGGCAAATAACAGGCAGCGAAATCATCATCCCTGAATACCATAAGGTGATGGGCGCATTGGGCGCGGCTTGCCTGGCACGCCAGTTTATTGAACTGAAGGGACGTCTTGACACGGAGAAAATCCAATACGAACCTACGCCACAGAAGTCCGTCATGATGCGCGTAAACAGCACAAAGCGGGACTTCTTCGGCAGAGACAAGGACAAGAGCAAACCACTGGTATGGCGAAATCTCTTCTTCCCGACGGAAATTCTCAATGCTTTCAAGACACGTATCTTGACTCTGGAGACATACGCAGCCTTGTTTGGTCGCAATGTGCGCCGTATCAAGGAGGCACTGGATGTGGCCGCGCGCAAGGGCTTTGACCAGCAGACTTGCTCGTTCCTGCGTATTCTGGAAGGCATCACACACCGCGAGAAACCAGCATTTGCTGTGTCAACGAGCCAGCCTTGCCAGCAGGGTGAACGCATTTTCGCGGATCTGGCTGGGGACAATGGTTTCGAAGACCGCTACTACTCGTTGCAGACGCCTATCGGCGGCAATGACTTCAATCTAGCTGTGGAACAGATTGCAGAAGGTCTGGAACAGGCTATTTCAATGATGGAAAATGCATTTGGACGCAAACTGGACCAAAGCAAACTCCAGGAGGCATGCGAACTCTCAAATCAGGCCGCTGAATACTCGAAGAAATGCAACGAGTTGCGCTGGACATCACCGCCTCTGATTCGCGGCGCACAGGCCGTGTATAACTCAATCATTTTCAGTCAGCTGTGGGGAACGCAGTCATTGGTGGACATACAGAAGACATACTACGAGGAACTGCTCCAGAAAAAGGAATGGGCAGAAAAACACTACAGCATCGATGATACGCACCGCCTCCTCTGGTTGCATCTGCCTCCGTTCTATAACTCACAGTACTTGGAAATGCTGGAGACTACATACAACGCACCAATCGTATTCGAGGAAACCAACTTCGTGGGATGGGAGGCTCTCAATCCACTGGAGCCATTGCGCTCCCTCGCAAAGAAAATGCTGTCATCAGGATTCCTGGATCCAAAACTGCGCGTGGAATATGTGGCTAAACTCGCTAAAATCGCAAAACTTACGGGTTGCGTACTCTATACACACGGATTCGGAAGATGCAGCATGGCAGACAGACCCTTCACAAAACGCCTGCGCGAAGCATTGGAAAATATCGGCCTGCCTCTCCTTATCCTTGAAGGCGACTGCATGGACGCATCTATTGACCCATGCTCCACAGCTACTAAAATCGCTTCCTTCGTCGAATCGCTCAACCTCAAGAAATACGGCAACCTCTTCGGTCGCCTTCTGCCAGGAATGGCATAATTCCTCTTGGGGAGAGGACAGGGCCAGTGGCCCTTTCCCCTCCCCAAACCCCACCTCTATCCCTTCCTGCGCAATTTCGCTTTCGCGTTGCGAAAGCGAAATTGCGGGTAATGTCTAGATGTGTTGTTGAGGATGTGAAAGATTACTTCATGGGGAGGGGACAGGGCCGTTGGCCCTTTCCCCTCCCCAAACCCCACCTC
>JAFSTJ010000789.1 GCA_017450525.1 Victivallales bacterium
GACGATGTCCAGTACCTTTTCCTCCAGTGAATTGGAGATGATGATGCGGTATGCGAATACTGGCTTGTCCTGGCCTATGCGGTGGGTGCGGTCTATGGCCTGGTTTTCCACAGCAGGATTCCACCATGGATCCATCAGGAATACATAGTCTGCCTTTGTGAGCGTTAGTCCCGTGCCAGCCGCCTTCAGACTGAGGAGGAAGACACCTGGCTTCTCGCTCTCGTTGAAACTGTCCACAATTTCCGCACGTTTGGGAATAGGTGTTTCTCCAGTGATCTTGAACAGTGGCAGCCCTATTTCTGCAAGTTCCCTTTCTATAATTGAGAGCATGGACGTGAACTGGCTGAACACCAAAACGGAATGGCCTGCCTCAATCAACTCCTGCAACTTCTCCTTTAGGTAGTCGATTTTCATGGAGTGCGGGGCATTTTCGGGATTGTCCTTCATTACCAGTTCTGGGGCGCAGCACAGCAGTCTCAATCGCGTATAGAGTGAGAGAATGGTCATCATGTCGGCATTCTGCTTGCTGATTTGGGCTTTTGCCAGTTCTCGCGCGTAGAGTTTTTCCGTGGCCTCGTCCATGTCCAGGCGCACGATTTCCTCTGTCTTTGGCGGCAGTTCTGGCGCCACCAGCGTCTTGCTACGCCTGAGCATGAGCAGAGAGAGTAATTTTGCAATGCGGCTTCGCCCACCACTTGCAAATGCGTTCTGGAAGTCTGCATTTTCTCCAACGATGCCTGGATTAAGGAAGTCAAGAATTGACCATAAATCACCCAAGTTGTTTTCCAGTGGTGTGCCAGTCAGTGCCAATCGACGCTGGGATTTCAGGTTGCGCACTGCAATTGAAACTCCCGCCTCTGGATTCTTGATGGCCTGTGCCTCGTCCAGAATCACCATTGAGAAGTCCTTTTGAGCCAGTTCCTCAATGTCCATCCTCACCAAGCCATAATGGGTGACAAGGATATCGTCGTGGCTATTTTCAAGGATATTGCTTCTGGTAAATCTTGAGCCACGAAGCGCCACAGCCTTAAGGTTTGGGCAGAATTGCCTTGTCTGCGTTAGCCATACGTCTATAACCGAGGCGGGTGAAACCACAAGCGCCATAAATGGTGTATTTTGCTGGATAGCCTGCTGCTTGCAGGACTCAATTACGGCAAGAATCTGCAATGTCTTGCCCAGTCCCATGTCGTCCGCCAGGATTGTTCCTACGCCGTATCGCACTCTTTCGACCAGGAAGTCGAAGCCTACTTTTTGGTATGAGCGCATTATGCCAGTAAGGTGAGTAGGCAGTGCAAGTTCAGGTGCTGGCTTTTCATTGCGCAGGCTTTCCAGCAGTAGAGTTGAGTTATCCGCGACGCGTATTTGCGGGATGTTTTGCAGGTGGTCGATGATTTTTGGCGCATTTTGCTTTATTATGGTGCTGTCCTGCCCGTCAAAGCCTTCCTCTGCTAGTGCCTGCATGGCCTCGGCCACTTTGTCATAGTCGAAGCGCCTCCAGTCTCCTGCTGAACTCTGGTATATGCCGCTTCTGTTGTTCTTGTTCCAGATTGAACTGTTTGGAATGGGAGAGCCATTGCATGTGCATCTGAATGAAATGTCAGCCAGTTGTCCCCTGTCTCTAAGCGAGATTTCCACTTTGGTTGCCTCGGCTTGTCCATTAAGAAGCCCTGAAACGCTAGCCGTGTAGAGTTTTTTGATGTTATGGGGAATTTTGTTCCATATTTGGACAAGTTTCTCTGCATTCTGGACATTTGCTCTGAATACCAGGCCGCTGGCCTCGACATACGATTCCTGGAGTTGCTCCTTTGCATCGCGCAGCATGGACTTGATATTGTCCAATGTTTCGTTGCTGAAGGTCTCGATATGCAGTTTGCCATTCTGGATTTTTATGTTGATTGCCTGCCCGCCAGAGTAGTTCGCCAGGTGGAGCCTGCGCCCATCGGCAACAACTGTCAATTGGAAGTTGCCTTTGGAATCCGTGCTTGCCTCAATGCCTACTTTGGGTTCCCGCACTATCGTCTCCACCACGTCCTCCGAATTGCGTATCAACTCGAAATGCCCGTCTATCAGCGGTGGCAATTGCCTTTGCGCATCCGAGAACTGTATGTTGGCAGGTCCGAATTGATAATAGCGGAACAGCATGCTCCATGGCAGAGGAGGCTTGAAGGCATCTATTATTTCCTTTGTGTAGCCAGAGGCGTCCTCGTGCATTGCCTTCAGCAACTTGTTCACATAGTGCCGTGTCCCATCCTCCGCCATTATGACTGGAAACACATGCAGGTTTTCTCCATGCCTGCTCAATTCGAAATGCATGGAGGTAAACCTGTGCAGATTAAGCGGATTGAATGGCTCCTGGCTTCGTTTCTCTATGAAACGGCCTGGTGTGGAGGCCCACTTGCTGAGCCATATCTGCTTGTCGGCTGGCGAAATGGGCAAGAGCATCATGGGACGGCCTGACACGCCAAGAGCGCGTAGTTGTGGAAGTACCCATATCAGAAAGTCACTGTCCTGCTTTGACCAGATGTATTCGGACGTGTGGCTTCCATTCTCGGCGTCTGCCTTTGCCAGCGAGGCCGCAAAGCGCACCTTGGCAATGTCCATGAGATTTCTCATACCATTGATTACAAAGTAGAATCTTGCCTTCATTCCCTTATAGTCGGGGATAAATTCAAGTTCGACAGTCAATTGCGCTGGTTTTGGTCCTTTTGCAGTTGGCTGTTGTGGCTTTGGTTGAAATGCTGGGCGCGGGGCAGGGGATTGTGGCCTTTGCGTGAAGATATCGCTGAAAAATTCAGTCTGGCGTGGATTGACGCTAGTATGCTGCGGAGCAGGACGAGCGGGGGAGGGTGCCATCATTGGCGGCTTTGGCCTGCTTGAGGGCGCGGGTGGGGTGGCAGTTACGTTTGCCTGGGGAAAGTCCCATTCCATGTCCTGGCAGGCCTGCTTTAGCATTAGGTATGCGGCGTATGTGTGTGCACATCTATCGTTCTTGTAGCCGCAGGTGCAGCTTCGCTTCCATTGCCCATCATCCTGCAGTTTCCAGGTGCAACGATGAGCCCCCATCGTGGCCGCCAGTGATTTCTTAGTTAGGCTCAGGAGCAGGTCTTTTTCTGTATTGACGATGCGCTGTGCCAGTAGCTTGATTGGCTGGGGATAGTCCAGCGTGGCCATATTCGGCCACGCCTCAAGCCAGGCTGGCTTAGTGTCTCCTATGAGCCTGATGTCATTCATTATGATATAAAATGTGGGCGCCGAGGCGACGCCCACTCAGGTTGCCTATTTGTCAGCGTACTTCTTGCGTACCTCGTCTGTGGTTGCATCGACGATGCGCGGCACAGCCTCGCATTTTTCACAGCCATACTTGCCTTCCAGAACGGCCTTATGGCATTCATGGAAGTCCTTTAACTTGAAGTAGAGGATATGCGCATTTGCAAAGTCTGCTTCGCGAATCAACTTTCTCCTGCGCATGAGGCGGTATGTGTGTGTAAGCTGGGCAGGTTTGCAGAAGCCCTTCCTCCAGGACCAGGTTGGCACCTTGCGGACACTTCCGTCTGGGAAGCGCACTGGATATTCCTCGCCGAATGGCTCCAGGCATTTCACCTTGCAGGCGAATTCCACATTGTGCATGTACGTGATGGCGGTGGGGCACTGAATTGCCAGGCAGTAGCCGTCTTCCTTCATCAGCAGGTCCAGTGGCGAACCTTCGCCCAGAACGCAAACCTCGTGGTGGTGTTCAGTGATTTCCTTGGCACCATTGCCCCATGCGGAGAAGGAGTGCGTGGGGTTCAATGAGCGGTACACGCCTGGCATTGCGCGGAACGCATTGGATAATGCCCCGCATTGTGACGGCGTGGTCTTGGGATCGAAGATGCCGTCTTCAGGGAACTTGAAGAAGTTGAAGGCAGGCATCATAAGCAGTCCGTCCTTGCCCACATGCTCCATGAGCATCTTGGCGACCGCTTCAGGCCCGCCTTCGATTTCGCCTAGCGCCGAGAATGCGCAGTGCACAATAAGCTTGGTGCCTTTGGCTATGCCAAGGCTTGCCAGCGTGCTTTCTAGTTGTTCAGGGGTTGAACTGTTTTTTTTTTCAACTGTGAGGTAGCCGTATTTCTCCAGGAACTGGAAGTCCTCCAGAATTGCGCTGATTTCCTCCTTGGTGAGGATGATGCCCTGTGAATACTGCATCTTCAGTATTGCGTCCGCCAGCGTGATCTTGTCATCACAGAAACCATATACCTTGAATACGCCCTTGTATTTGAATGCATGCCTTTCTTCCCATGGAACAAGCGCCTGGGAAATCAGATATCCTGGCTGCTTCACGTGGATAATCATGTTTGCGGCATGCAGCAGCGGCACTGGCATTCTGTTGCTTGAATCTTCCGACAACTGCTCGATTGCAGGAGCAGCCAGCACATCCAGCCTGCCACGTATGTCGCTTTCCACTACTGTGCCTGGAGCGTACTTGTTGATGTCCATGAGGCGCTTGACAATCAGTTCCTTGAAGTGAAGCAGGCGGCCCAGCGCGAAGTAGGGGAGCATCTCCTCTTTCTTGTAGCCGCTGAGTGATTCGCTTATCTTTGCTTGGAAAGTCTTTGTGGCTGCAGCAATGAGTTCAGGCAGAAGTGCCTTGAACTCCTCCTTGCCGTATGTGGCCTCCACTGCAATTGCGGTCGCCAGGGTGGCGTCAGCGCAACGTCCCATATCCCAGTCATTTGCCGAGAAGATGGGGTGCGTGCTGTGGTGCAGTTTGTAGTGGGTGTTGTTCAGCCAGTTGCTGGGAACGCCGATTGCCGCAACGGACATGAATGTGTCGTCCGACAGGTTGCCTTCCTGCAGGGTGATGTCGATGCCAGGGAACTGGGCCAGTGCGTCTGGCAGTATCCAGTCGGTAAATGAAGGTGCCGCATCGAATGTAAGGCGCACCTTGTTGTGCTTGCGTCCGTTTTCGTCCTCGGAGATGTGGCATACGCAGTCAAAACTGAATGCATGCAGTGCCTTGCGCACATTTTCTTTGTCTGCAAACCAGGCGCTGAAGCCGTACAGTTCCATGCCGATGATGACACGCAGTGTCTTTTTCAGCGGGGGCAGTTTTCCTTCCTGGGAAAGCTTGCGTACTGCCGAGGCCACGGCGATTGCGTTTGCAGCGCCTGATGCATCGTCCGTTTCGAATGGTTCGTAAATATGTGCGATGAGCAGGATTTCATCCTTGCTTTCGCCTGGAATGACGCCTGTAATCAAGTTGATTACGCCGTCATAGATCTTTGTCCTGACGATGCCGTGTCCAGTCACGGTCTTGCCTTCTGCAAGCACTTGCCTGATGAAGTTCGCCTTGCGGGGCGTGATGGAGAGGAAGGTGCCGCGCTTGTCACCCAAGGCATGATACCACCCCTGGCGGGAGATACCGTTGCTCCACCTGTAGTCGTCTATCGCCACATCTGGCATCTGTGAGTCGCAGGCCAGGCAGGCAACTGCGCCAGCGGCGTTGCATTTGTTGTATGCGCCAGTGAAGCCAGGCTGATATACCATTACGATTTTGCCTTTCACATCTGGGTTGTCGTGGTTTACGTCCGCCCAGTCAACGACTTGGCCGCTGAAGCCCTCAGGTGCTGATGGGGCACTCCACATGCCCACCGCGTAGGGGCTTTCGTTTGTATCGCAAATCATGGATTCTTCTGGAGTGAGGCCAGGCACGTCCAATTGGAAGAATGAGCGTCCCGTCCTGTCCCAGGCCTGTGGCATGATGCAGTCCAGATAGTTGGTTTTGCCATCGCATTTCAGTGGAATCTGCTTTACGTCCTGGAAGCCTTCCGCTTTCAGGAACTGCTCGCACATATACGCTGATCTGGCGAAATTCTCCTGGCCGTAGCATTGTTCGATTTGCGCGATGATTTCAGTACGTGCCTTGGCATTATCGATGTCCATCGCCTTTGCCAAGTCCTTGACTAATTGCTCTAACATGATACCTTGTCCTTAGTTTATGTTTGTGTTGAAAAAGCCTTATTTTACGTTTTACGGGCGGTTAACGGGCGTTTTACGGGCGGGCTGAAGCCCACCCCTCCGAGGGAAGCCCGCCGCAATTATCGTAGGGGCGGGCGTCAGCCCGCCCCGTTGCGCCCGTTATTTGCCGAAGAGGCGGTCTGCGAAATCGTAGTAGTTTGCCCAGTCCTTGGCGGTGATGGCGTGTTTGCCAGTGCGCAGGTGGTAGTGCATTACGCCGTTGTGGATTGGCGTGTCAGGTGCGGGCCATTCCTCGTTTTCCATTGTGGGCATGCCATACAGTTTCCATGCGGGGGAGGCGGCCTTCAATGACAGAAATTCGCCTCTGGGGTCGGCATTGACATCCAGTGTCGCGCTTGCCACATAGATGCCTCTTGGCGCTATGAGGGCCAGCAACTGGTGCTGGTCAAAGGGCAGTTCTTCCACATTGTCGATGTATTCGACAATCTTGCCGCAGAGCCAGGTCCCCTTTTCCCAATAGTCAATGCGCAGGTTTTCCCCGAAGTTGCGCCTTGAGAGCGATGCGCCTGCGCTGCCTGAATTGTTGGAGATAGCGCCTGCAAAGCGCTGGTCATTGGCAGCAGCCCAAAGGGCGGTCTTGCCCAGACGGGAATGTCCAACCGTGATGGCCTTCGTTGCGTCCACCAGTGGCTCCTTCTCCAGAGCATCCAGCATAATGGAATAGCACCAGGCCCAGGCACCGATGATGGAATAGGGGCGAAGCCACTTGCCCCCCTTGGATTCCGTGAATGGCACCATGTATTCGGTGCGTATGTCCTCTGGCGGGCAAACCAAGGCAAATGGGCTCATCCTCATGCCATTGATGTGGTCGGGGCATGCCTGCAGATAGGAGGCTGTGGCAATCGCATAGCCGCGCTTGATTGCCTCGACTATGTTGTATGCCTCCAGAGCGTAGGAGCGTCTCTTTCCAAAAACACGACCCAAATATGTTTTTCCCTTGAAACTGCCGTGAAAAATTCCATTGACTATCCTGACATCTTCCTCTGGCGTGATTGCGTGGTTGCCGCCGAATGACAGGCCCACGAACACAGGGGAGGGGGACTTTGCGTTCTTGGGAACGTACAGCAACATGTCCAGATGGTGGTGTCTTCCGTCCTTCATGTCGCTGTTGATGCGGATTTCCTTGCGGATTGCCAGGCCGTCCAGCGCATCGTCCTTTTCGGAGAGCAATTCGAATGTTAGACTGTCAGGCTTGCCGGGCATCTGACCGTACATAATGTCCCTGAAGAGTTGGAGTGTGCGGGGTCTTTCCTCCTTTTCCCATTCTTCCTTGGTCTTGGAAACGATAGGCGGAAGCGTGTATTTGACCACCTTGCTCTCATCTTTGTTGTAGTGTATTCTCCAGAGTTTTTCGGCGTAAGGAGCCATTGCCCTACGTGCGATGGTTGAACCAGCGTCATCAATATATTCGGCAATTTCCTTTATTGTCGCACCATCCAAATTAACGTTCTTCACCTGTGTCATCTTGGTTGTCCCGTCTTGCTTTTGCGGTTCTTGTGCAAATCCAGCCAATGCGATTGCAAAAAAGCCCGCTTTGACAATTGAAAAAACATTGATTTTCATATATGATTAGAGTTTCAGGCAGCCGCGGTATGTCGCAATTTCACGCAGTGCAGCGTGTACTTGGCGTATTTTCCATTCCAGGTGCCACTTGTCCGTCACATATTCCATGCTAGGTTCCCATCCGATTCTGGAATCTGTCTCCACCGCGGGGATGGTGTCCTTTGCGTTTTCGATTTCCGTGTATGCCAGTTTTTCAATTTCGTCCAGGATTGCAAGCGCCTCTTCCTTGCTGGTGCTGGTCTGCATCTTCATGTTTAGTTGCCACCATTGCTTGATGTGGATGGTGGTGTTGATTGAGTTGCGGATGAAGTGGCCCAGCGCCTCCAGGCGTTCGCCTTCTGGCGTGTCCTTGAGTTCCTGAACGGCATCAAGCCCTTCGTTCCACAGTTTTAGCATACGATGCAGAGCCCTTAATTCCGCAGGATAACGGAGGAAACCAGGCGTCTGGTTCTCGTTTTCGTATGGTGTGTAGAATGTCTTGATGATGCCGCTGCCGAAATGGGCATGGGGCGCAGTGGGGAACTTAATCTCCTTGGGGGACATGGTGCGGGTTATGTTGGGCTGGAAGATGAATGGGTATGCCGCGCCCACGCGCCATGGACCGTACTGGTCCTCGTTGCTGGCGGTGTAGTGGTCCATTGCCTCGCCCCACAGTTTCCAAGCCTTCAGCACTGCGTCCGCATGCTTTTTACCATAGTCGCGTATGGCTGATTTGCGGAACAACTCGTCATAGTCAGGCTCGAAGCCTTCCCATCCAGTCCATTTCACAATGTCGGATGTGATGCAGTTCCAGAAGCCGTAGTGATGTGTTGCGTAGAGGCTGTTCACGCCCCATTCGTAGTGAGCCTTGCGCAGGTGCAGGCACCTGGTCAGCCAGCGTTCTGGCACTGGCACGAATGGTACCACGCCGAAGTCCCAGGCGATGCCCGCCACATTGCAGTTGGCAGAGATGGGAATGCCCAGTTTGTGGGCTTCCTCGCATTCGCTGGTGAAATAGTATCCTGGCTCCTTGGCGGAGATGGTGTAGTCCATGACAGGCGTCTGTAAACCCTCCAGTTCCCTCTTGGAGAAAATCTCGTAGGTGACGCTTAGACCGATGTCCTTGGGCAGGCTCTCCAGGAATTTCTTGCGTATGTCAAGAGGCGCATATCCCCAATTGTAGGTGCTCCAGCCCACCTTCGCTGTTGGCTTGACGGCATGGACTGCCTTCTTTACGCATTCCAGATATGCTGGATAGTCGTAGCAGGGATACCAGCCAGGGCTGGGACGCGTGTCGGGAATGCCATCAATAACGCTGAGTTTGTATGGCTTGCCTGAAGTGTGCGGGTCCTTGCTTGGGAAACTGAGGGATTCTCCGCACATTCCGATGCCGATTGCCTTGGGATAGCGTCGGAAAAGTTCGCCATAGACCGCATCGAAATACTGCTGCACATTGTCCTCATCTGGATGATGGTAGCACTGCATGTAGTTGAATATGGTGGACTTGATGCCGAAACGTTCTGCGCGCTCGATTATGTCGTTGATGTTTGCGGGGCCTGCGGCAGTGACATCGAAGTCCTTGACCATGATGTTGATGGTGTCGTAGCCAGCATGTGCGATTGCCAGCAGTTCGTTGTCGCAGTAGTCGTCAATGCCGCATCCTGAATGGATGCTTATGCTGTCATAGATTGGCGTGCGGTCGAAAGTGCCTTTTTGCAGGACGGGTGCACCTTCCAGGTTCATGATGTCTTCAATGTGGACTGTTGCCTTGAATGCGTCCATCTGGAATGTGCTTACGGTTATGTGCTTGTCCTCCACTATGAGGTCGAAACCCTTCTTGCGCTGGGTGTTTTCCTGGAACCAAAGCACCTTCTCCCCGTCCGTATTTGTCAATTTGAGGGATATTCCCATTGACACGAAAAGATAGTCCTGCAAGTCATTGGCTGCATTTACTATTACAATGCCAGCGTCTTTTGGGAAACCCAGGCTCCAGTTTTCATCCAAAAGCACCTCGTTTGGAAGCGGTGTTCTTTCCGCATCTCGGCGACCTGGAATATGCACCTGCCAGTGGCGTGCCCTGAAATCGTAATTTTTCTCCTTAATCATTTCTTAAATGTCTCCCAAAAGAAAAATAGGTCTTCAAAAAGTTAAATTCAAAGGGGTAACTTACTTAACTACATGCTGAAAGTCAAGCAGGAAAGTTTTAAAAAAGCCACCCCAATGAATACTTATTCCATCTCAACTATTGCAAAGCAATGGAAGTCAAGATGCATCTTCAAGGTCTTTCCGTCAAAGCCGTTGACTTTGCTGCCGAAGTTGGCCTTGTCCATCAGGATAGGCCCTCTTACGGGCGGCACCTTGTATTTTGCCTGCAAATTGAACAGTTCCTGGTATTCTGGGTCTGGGGCAGGCATGGTGTCCATCGCCTTGTTCATCTTTGCTTTGATGCCCAGTTTGTTCAAGTCGAAGGTGATGTTGAAGTCTTGGTTGACGTGCTCCTTGCCCACATGTCCGATGATTGCCAGGAGTTTCTTCTTGTCTTTGGAAACAAAGCAACTGACATAGATGTCCTTTGCTCCCTCGACTTTTGCGGGCTCCCTCCAGTAGCCAATGAAGTTTGCCTTGTCCACGCCGAACCTGTCGTAGATACGTATCAACTTGTCAAACATGCCAAGATGGTTTCTCCACAGGCATGGGATGGTGTTGTGGATTAGGGTTGCGGCGAAGATTGCCTTGTCCATGCGGAATTTGTATGGGGCATCCTCCTCGTCGCCGCCGTTTTTCTCGCTGAGCCTGTCAATTGGCATGTACACGCTGTTGGTTAGGCCCCAAGGCAGTGTGCTCAATTCGCTGGCGAAAATGTCAATGCCGTAGCTATCCAGAATGTCCTTCTTGTTGTGCAGCAGTGTGCTGGATGCCTGGCGGACTTGCTCGCCATTGAGCAGATGAGTCGCGAATGTGTAGGCTGGCAATTCCACCTTGTCTGTATTGTGTACAACCAGGATTGGATCCTTGATACCTGCCTCCAACTGTGCCAGGGCGATGCGCCTGTAGAATTCACGTTGCGCCAGAAGTGGTGTGCGGGCATTGCAACCATGCACTTCGTTGGAGCACTCATTGACTCCGCCAAAATCAAAGTATATGCCCTTGATGTCAGGCAGGCGCTTCAGTTGTTGCTTGTATTTCCAGATGAAGAAATCGTTTGCGGAAGTGCGTGGGCAGCAATCGTAAACGAAATGGCCAGTGTGTGTATAGTCCATTTCATTCATTGGCTTGAATGTCCACTCGTTGATATAAGCGGCGGTTTCAGGATATTTGATAGAAAGGTAGCGTGCGCATGTGTATGGGATTGGGCGCACGTTGTGCCCCTTGCAGAGTTTCTCCAGCGTGTCTTTTTTGGCCTGTTCCTCTTTACGTCCGTCATTGTCGTCGATATCGCCGAAGAAACTGCCAAGGTCGCCGCCGTTGTAGCCAGTCAGGATTACGATGTCGCTGGTGGGGCGTTTGCCAGGCCTGTTCATCGGGGCGATGTAGGACCAACTTAAGGTGTCGAATGGATAATTCGCCGCCATTGGGCGCACAGGCGTGGCAATGAAGCCAAACTCCAGTTCAAGAGGCTTTCCAACAGGTATCTTGCTCATTATGCTTATGGTCACCACAGCCTTGTCGCCATCCTTTTCGATGGTGTATGCATTCTGCTCACGTTCATTCCAGGCGGCTCTTGTCTCACAGAAGAAGCAGAGACCTTTTTCCTCGTCTCCAAGCCAGAAGCAAGGATAGTAGCGGACTTTGGTGGTGCCTGCGGCAACTGCGCTGGTAGTCTTGCTTCCCCAGCCTCCACCGCTGGCGCCATGCACGTACTTGGCGTATTTGGCTGGCATTGTGAAACGCAGCTTAAGTGATGTCAGCGCCTTTTGCGGTGTGACAGTGATGTAGTTCATCTGAATGCCATCATATTCAATCCAGCTCTTGCTGTCGATGGCGGCTCCATTCACACTTCCATTAGCACTGAACTCAGTCCTGTGATCCTTTGTTGACGCGATGCTCATGCCACCTGTGCTTGCCTTTTCATCGCCTACCAGCAATTCCACTGGGCTCAGCAGAAGTTTCTCGCCATTTGCCTCAATCTGGGTTGGAAGCAGTGCTTTTTCCCAAACATATTTGCGCCCATTGCAAACCTCGACTTGCAGACGATTGCCATTGGCCTGGTTCTTCATTGGTGTGAAGGGCGGGATGATGCGCTCTGGCTGGAAGTCCTGGTGCTCCCATTCGCCAATGCCAGGATAGTTCAGAACCTTTGAATCCATAGCCTTGCCGTCTGCTTTGTCCACAAGTGAAATTGTATATTTGCCAGCAGGTTCGCTGCGCTTGAATGGAATTGTCAGGCTGTCTTCGTTGGCAGGGTATGCTGTCATTGTGACGTTGGGCGCAAGCAACTGAACCTCGCCCTTGAAGCCGGAACCCTTCTTCAGGCGAAGCATGTTCTGCTTGAGTGAGATGCAAAGTTTCTCCTGTAAAAGGAGTGCGGTGACATTGAAGAAATCGTCATTCAACTCAAATGGCATGATTTCACGCATGACTACTTTGTCGCCTTGCTTGAATGTGTAGAGCAAGGCATCGTAGTCGGTGGATGAGATTGTGCTGGTCAATTTGTCTGTCAAAATCTCGCCACCTTTGACGCTCCATTTGCGTTTGTAGATTGACATTGGCGCGGCGCTGCCATCCAGTCTTGCCATGGACAGGTCGTATGTGACTGCGCTACTTACTGGTGTCGCGATGGTGAATTTCTGCACATATTCCCCAGAGGAAGGATTGCTTTGTTCCCGCATCTGGAAGGTGGCGGCAGGCGCGAATATCGCCTTGATTAAATTACCGTCTTTGCCACTATAGACATCGCCCGTTATGTTCATGGATGAATGCACACCGCATTCAGGAAGTTTCCAGGAACGACAGAAATTGATTTCAGCCTCTTTGGGTGGTCCTTGAAGTTCAATTGATGACCATGGAATTGCCACCTCGCCCTGCCAGAGAATCGAATCATCAATGTTCATTGACTTGCTTGTCTTGTAAGTCCAAGGCACGTTGTATTCAGCCGCATTGTCTCTCCATTCCGTATAGCCGCCTGCCACATTTCCTGCAAAACGATAGTAGTGCCCATTGGCGTGGATATAAAATTCAAAGGATTCTGTACCCCATGGTTCCGGCTCCTTTGTGGGTGTGCGCAATGCGCCTTCCTGTATGGGCACGCGGCCAGGGAACAATGATGTGAAGCCAATGTAGAGGTTCTTTTCATCATGGCAGAGCATGAAGGTGTGGGGTGGCAACTGCCCAGACTTGCGCGGCTTGTTGCCACGTATGAGATGGGGCATGGAGCCTGCAAAATTCCAGCACTTGTCATTCAATTTGCCGTCAATTTCGGGCTTTGCCATCTTTGCGGGGACTGGCGGTATGCTAATGAGCATGGGATGCGTTTCCGCCAGGGGCTTGAATTCCACTGCATAAATCTTTGCGATTTCCTCTGGTGATAGTGCCTCGTCAAAAGTGCGCAGGGAATTGATTTGCACATCGTCATTCCATGGTGATTGCACATACCATCCATCTTTGTATGGACCGATGCAGAGGTTGCGCAGAATTCCCATGTTCAGAGGCAGGGACTGAGATGTGGATCCTATCATGCGTCCGTCCATGTATAGGCGGACCAAGGTGCCGTCCCAGGTCATGCCCAGTTTCATGCTGCGACCTTCCAGTATCTGTGGTTCTTCGTTGAAATCGAAACGGAATATCTTGTCCCTGTCTGTGAATGAGAATTGCAGTCTGCCACCTGCATAGTATGTGTAGCCTGCATATAGCCTGCTGGCTGTCCTCAGGTGGAAGAGAGGCAGCATCTTTGACTTGACATCGGGCGTTTTCTTGACTGTGATGTCAACAAGCACAGTACCATTGTTGTCGCCTACCAATTGCTTTGCGTCAGCAGCCCAGCCCTTTGCGCCTATCATCATGGGCGCAAAGTTGGGGCTTGTCTCTTTGGCAAATGCAATTACTGCCACAAGCATCAGAAGCAAGTAGATGGATTTTTTCATTGTCGTTCCTTTTTTGTTGGCGCCAAGACGCCGATTCACGTTGTTTATAATATTGTCTATTATTTGCTGAAAAGTTTTCTGACCATGTCAATCGGAATCACGAGGAATGCCAGAAGAATGCACTTGAGCCAGGTGACGATGGACAGTGGCTCCACGGACAGGGCAGGGCCGCCGAATGTCACAAACACCAGTTGCAGCACAAGTATCAAGCCCATCACCAGCAGGAATGTGGCGTTGCGCCCGATGCCCTCGAATGGGTTGATGTGCGCCGTCCTGGCGTTGAAGCCGTTGAATGTGATTGCCATCATGAATGTGGCAAAGAGAGCGGAACGCAGGTAGATGTCGTCTGGCGCTGCCAGAAATTCCTTCATGGCGGGGACAAGCAGTATCGCCAGGCAGAGCGCAGTGATGTAGAATGCGCTTATTATTATCTCCGCCAGCATTTTGGATGTGACGATGCTTTCCGTGCGGGGTATTGGCTTCTCGTTCATGTATTCCTTCAATGGCGGTTCGCTGCCGAATGCTATTGCGGCCAGCGTGTCCATTGCCAGATTGATAAGTAGCAACTGTATCACGGTCATCACTACATTTTCGCCAAACATGGGGCCGATGGTGCAGGTAAACACAGCCGCCACATTTACGGTCAATTGGAAAATCAGGAACTTGCGTATGCTCTTGAACATGGTGCGACCGTAGAGGATGGCCTTTTCAATGGAGGACAGGTTGTCGTCCAGGATGGTTATATCACCTGCCTCCTTTGCGACCTGTGTGCCGCTGCCCATTGCGAAGCCCACGTCCGCCTTGCGCAAAGCGGGCGCATCGTTAACGCCGTCGCCAGTCATGCCCACCACCATGTCCAGTTCCTGCGCAAGATTGACCAGGCGGCTCTTGTCCAAGGGCAATGCCCTGGATACCACGCGCAGGCGCGGCAGCACTGCCTTCAGTTCCTCGTCGCTCATATCCGCCATTTCAAACGACGTCAATGCCACGTCGTCTGGCGATGAAAGCAAGTCCGCCTCCTTGGCAATGGCAACGGCTGTTTCCTTTCTGTCGCCTGTCACCATAACGACTTGGATGCCCGCGTTTCTGATTTCCTGGATTGCGGCTTTGACTTCCTTGCGCACATTGTCTCTGATGCTGATGATGCAGACCAGTGTCAATGGCACGTTCTCGTCGCTGCCGTTCGCCTTTGCCACTGCCAGTAGCCTCATTGAGCGGCCAGCCTGTTCAAGTTGGTATGCCTGCAGTGCCTCCATTTCCGTCAATGGCTTCGTATTTCCATTGGCGTCCACATAACTGTTGCATCTTTCAATGATTTTTTCCGCCGCGCCTTTGATGAACACCTGCGGCCCATGACCTGTATCCACGACTATGCTGGAACTTTTCCTGTTGGAATCAAAGGCGTTGAATGCAATTGCGCTTTCCTTGTTGATATTCGAGGCAAGACCATTTTCCACCAAAAACGACATCAGGGCACGGTCGGTTCCGTTGCCGCCAATGACACCATCCTTGCCTGGCATGGAGCCGTTGTTGATACCGATGCCGACCAGCACGTCGTTTTGAAGGCTTGCCTGCATGGCCGCCATGCCGTTGTACTTGTCCAATGCGCCAGTTGCCAGTTCCACCACAGACAGGCGTCCCTCTGTGATGGTGCCTGTCTTGTCGCTGAAAAGTATGCTCAGACTGCCTGCTGTCTCAAGTCCATTTATTTTTTGAACCAGGACATTGTCCTTCACCATTTTCAGGCTTTGCAAGGCCTGGAGTATGGAACTTAACATTGGAAGTCCCTCGGGCACTGCGCAGACTATGATGGTGACCGCCACTGTGACTGCGTTTATGAGCAGGCTTAGCCATCCAGTCAGATCCTGGGGTGTCTTGCCTGTAAGAATGGTGGTTGCCAGAATGACTGCCACGATTGCGGTGGCACCAATGTATCCAAAGAGGGAGATATGCTTTGCCAGTTTGCCTAGTTTGACTTGCAATGGCGTCGCCCGTTCCCCCTCCTGTGCTGCCAGCGCGGCCTGCCCGAACTCGGTTTTGTCTCCCACTACCTTGACTTCCTGGTATGCCTCGCCAGCGCAGATTACTGTGCCGCGGTAGATGTAGTATTGGTTCAGCAGGTCCTTGGTATTGTATTCCACCCCTTGTTCCTGCGCAACTTTTGGTGCCTCCTCCGATTCGCCGTTTAGTGCCGCCTGGTCCACCTTGATTGAGCCATCCAGCAGTATGCCGTCCGCAGGTATTTTGTCCCCTGCCTGGAGATACACCACGTCTCCGACTACAATGTCGTCAATTGGAAGTTCGCCCAGACTGCCGTCTCGCACGACTTTTGCCTTTTCCTTGGAGTTCGCTTCGTGCTTAAGGGCGGAGGCCTTTCCTTCCTGCTTGTTTTCGAATATGGCGGCCACACCATTGGCTATGATAATAGCGACGAATATGCCAAGGGGCTCGTACCACTTGATTTTGCCGCAGAGGAAAAGAATCAGTTGTACCACTAGTGCGACAAGGAGAATCATTATCATCGGGTCCTTGAAGCCCTTCAACATCTTGAGCCACAGGGGGGCCGGCGGTATGTCTGTCAGGGCATTGCTGCCAAACTGCCTTCTGCTTTCCTCAACCTGCTGTCTGGATAATCCTGTATATTTCATCGCACAGTAATGTATTTTGTTTAAACAGGCTTAATATTAGCTGTATTCGCAATTCTGCAAGGTAAGCTGAAGAAGAAAATGGTTTGATTTTCTTGAAATAGTGGATAAATTCCGCTACGATTTTGCTAAATGAGTGCCTTTCTAGAAAAGGCGGAACAATGAAAACGGGAGTTTTAGATGTTGAAGTTGTTTTTTAGTTTGTTTGCAGTGGCGTCTATTTCGGCATTCGCGTGCACATCATGGATCATTTCACCAGAGGCAAGCGAGACTGGCACCTACATTATGCACAAGACTCGTGACTGGGGCGGCGGCAAGGAAGTGGATGTGAAGTTGTTCTTCCATGAGAGGGAGGGCGGCAAATACAAGGCGCTGGCATTCAGCCCGTATATGCTCTTCAATGAAAAGGGCCTGGGCATGATTGACACATACGTGCCACCAACCAGGGACGGTGAGCATGACAAGACTTTCTACATTGGCACGTTGATGAGCATGGTTGTCTGCAATTGCGCCACAGTGCAGGAGGCACTGGCCATGCTGGAGGGCTTTGTGAAGGACGGCAAGCGCCCCGTCAGCGAGCACTATTCATTGTGCGACGGCAAGGAGGCCGCTGTGGTTGAAATCACGCCGCAACACATCGCCTACAGGATAACGAAGCATGGCTTTTCCGTTCATACCAACCATCATATCTATCCTGAAATCGCATATCTCATCAAGAACACGAAGATTAATGCTGGCGTCGCTTCAGCGACACGCCTCCATATCACCCAGAATACTCTGGCAGGACATCTGAGTGAAAAGGGAAAAATCAGCCTGACTGACACTCTCGCATTGTCCAGATTTGCCGACCCGGAATACAAGGGAATGTGCCCGTTCCGCAATGGCACCGTCTGCGCATCCGATTATATCGCACCTGCTGAGCAGGCTGGCATCCTGGGCACGCTGCTTATCTGCCCTGGCCCGACAAAATACGCTCCCTCAATTCCGATTCCTCTGTCTATTTCCAAGATACCCGCTGTTCTGGAAAACGGTGACTTCGGCAAACTGGTGTACCAGATCAAGCGCAATCTGCCAGAGGACGCAAGTGTGCAGCCACGCCTGCTGGCACTGGAACAGGGCTTCTGGAAGGAATACACCGAGACATACGCCGCTGC
>JAFSTJ010000008.1 GCA_017450525.1 Victivallales bacterium
GTACCTTACCAGAAAGGTGAACCTCATGGCGGGCCGAGCCACGCCAAAATTCCAGGCTGAAATCGAGGCCGAGCAGGCACAGGCCGTGCGTGAAGCAATTTCCCTGCTGGACGGACTGAAGAAGTTCGAAAAATGGAACATACTTATAAGGCGGCAGACAGATACAATCCGCGCACAATTCCACTATCAGTTGAAGGAATACGACATGGCGGACAAGTACTTCGAGCATGCCATGCTCTTTGACCCGCTGGTGCTGGCGATGAAGATGGCACGTTGCTACAAGAAGGACAAGATGGATGAAGTGAAAAAACTGTTCAACAAAGGAGCTAGGCGTTTCAAGGACGAAAAAGGCGTGCTTATCTATGCCCTTTATTCCTGGATTCTTGTGCAGCAAAAGGATATCGACGGCGCAATACAAGTGCTGACGCAGGCAAAAACACGCGCTGAAAGCGACGTGCTCAAGCAGAATCTGGAGAACCTCCGCAATGGGCATGTGAACCGCTTCTCAAATGCAGGGCTGAACGACCAATGGTATGCCTTGGCATTGGAAGCCCCACGCATACAGCGCATGAGGGCGCAACCAGGCTATGGCGGCCCTGGCATGATGGGCGGGCGTTATCGCTAATTATTAAGCGCCCAAACGCGCATGGAAGTCCAGCGTCCTGCGCTGAGCGCAGAATGCGCATGGAAGTCCAGCGTCCTGAGTGCGCTACCAGCGCCTGATTCGCATGGAAATCCAGCGTCCTGAGTGCGCGGCTCATGGCCGCGCACATAACAAAAAGGAAAAACAAGATGACACTTTGGAACGGAAGATTTGCAGAGAAGACGGATGCCCTAGTGGCGAAATATTCGGAATCCATTTCATACGACAGGCGCCTCTATCCCTTTGACATTGCAGGCAGCAAAGCGCACGCCAGGATGCTGGCAAAGCAGGGCATAATTCCCCAGGAGGACGCTGACGCCATAGTCAAGGGTCTGGACCAGGTGCTGGCAGAAATCGAGGCAGGCAAGTTCGACTTCAAGGAAGAACTTGAGGACATACACATGAACGTGGAATCCCGCCTTACCGAGTTGATCGGGAAGCCAGGTGCCCGCCTCCACACAGGACGAAGCCGCAACGACCAGATTGCCACGGACGAGCGCCTTTTCATGCGCCATGAATGCACACAGTTGAATGAGCAGCTTTCAGCGATGCAGAAGGCGATGCTGGCATTGGCTGTAAAGCACAAGGACGTAATCATGCCAGGCTTCACCCATCTCCAGCACGCGCAACCAGTGCTTTTCGCCCATCACCTGCTGGCATACGTGGAAATGTTCGGCAGGGACAAGGAACGGCTGGAGGACTGCAAGAACCGCCTCAACCGCCTGCCATTGGGTTCTGGAGCAATCGCAGGAAGCACACTGCCACTGGACAGGCAGTTCGTGGCGGAGCAACTGGGCTTCAAAGAAGTGACCCGCAACAGCATGGATTCTGTGGCGGACAGGGACCATATCATCGAGATGCTGGCTGACCTTTCCATCATCGCAATGCACCTTTCTCGTCTGTCCGAGGACATAATCATCTGGTTCAGCCAGGAATTCGCTTTCATCACGCTAGGTGACGCATTCACCACGGGCTCCAGCCTCATGCCACAGAAAAAGAACCCTGACGTGGCAGAACTTACGCGCGGCAAGACGGGACGCGTCTATGGGCATCTCATGGCACTACTGACCACAATGAAGGGACTGCCACTCACATACAACAGGGACTTGCAGGAAGACAAGGAAGGGCTTTTCGATGCTTTGGACACTGTTTCCCTGGCACTGGCCACGATGAGCGCCATGCTTGGCACATTGGAGCCACGGCCAGAGCGCATGCGCCAGGCCGCTTCGGATCCCGCACTCATGGCGACAGATTTGGCAGAATGGCTAGTACGCCAGGGGGTTCCCTTCCGTGAGGCTCACCATCAGGTGGGCAGTCTGGTCGGCTATTGCGCAAGAAGCAACAAGGCGCTGGACAAGGTCAGCCTGGACGAAATGCGCCAGTGCATTCCCTGCGCCACTGATGAATGCCTCCTCATATTCAATCCTGACCACAGCATTTCCGCCCGCAAGGCGATGGGTGGCACTGCGCTGGAAAATGTTGAAAGCCAAATAGCATATTGGCAGAATGAACTGGCTTGAGCCACTAGTTTTTTCCAATGGGAGTGCCCTGCCCTCCCGCATAATACCAGGGCCCATGGAAGGCGTAACCGAAGGCTCCTTCGTGGAGTTGTTCACGGCCTTGCAACTTGTGGACTCCTGGTTCACGCCGTTCATACGCATTTCCAGTGGTGTGCCGCGCTTGTCTCGTTTCAAGGCGCGTTTGTCCCCATTTCTATCTAGCGGACTTTCCGTAATAGCACAGCTACTTGGCACTGACAGCGAACTTCTTGCGCAATCAGCAGCAAGGCTTCATTCGCTGGGGGTTCTTTGCGTTGATTTGAACTGTGCCTGCCCTAGTCCCCAGGTTCTGAGCAGCGGAGGAGGCGGCAAGAGGTTGTTGCATCCACAGTGGATCAAGGACACGCTGCTTGCAATGAAAGCCGCCTCCAATGGCAGGCCTATTTCAATAAAGTTGCGTTGCGCTTACAAGGACATTGCCGAAATGGAGGAGATTGCCGCCGCAGTGCGGGAAGCCTCCCCTGACCTGGTGACATGCCATTTCAGGACTGTGCAGGAAATGTACGAACCTGTCCCCGACGGCTATGAGCGCCTGGCAAAAATGCATTCCCTTCTGGGCGATATTCCATTCTTTGGTTCGGGAGATATCTTCACTGTGCAGGATGCAATCAGGATGTACGACATTGCACAGGTGGACGGCATCGCCCCTGCACGTGGGCTAATGAAGAACCCCATGCTGTTACGCGAAATAAGGACGATGTGTCAGGGCCTGCCCACAGAGCAGCTTCAAATGTCCAACCAGGAGAAGTTGCAGTTCTTGCAGAAGATAGGCCAGATGTCAGGCCAAAGCAAAAGACACCAGGTATTCCTGCTGAAGATTGCCCGCACGATGTTCGGTGAGGACAGTCCAGAATTCAGGCAACTGGTGACGGAAATCCAGTAACTTAATCCGTGCGGCCATTTTGCCGCGTGCACATCAACGCTTGCGGACTTGGCAAATTCAGCTATGTTATGGCTTCTACTTTAGGAATAAAGACATGCCAGAAAACGACAACATAGAGCAAAGCAATCAGGAGCTTGAGGCATTCTACAGGATGGAGGCTGAAAGGCTGGGGCTTCCCGACAATTTCATCGAGCCCGAACTGGAGAAGATTGGCTTTCTTGGCGCTGGCAGCAGCGGCAATGTGGACCTGGTGACGGACAAGGTGCTGGGCCGAGCCGTCGCGCTCAAGACATTGCAGAGCAAGTTGCGTATGCGCTCCGACTATGTTGAGCGAATGGTACGCGAGGCACAGGCAGCGGCGCAGCTGGAGCACCCCAATATCGTGCCCATCTATTCGCTGGGCATAAGTTCCAAGCTAGGCGTGTATTTCACAATGAAACGTCTCCGTGGCGATTCGCTACGGCACATTATATTCGAGCTGCAAAACGGCAATCCCGCATACACCTGGGTTTATACGTGGTACAGGCGTCTTTCCATATTCGTACGTCTCTGCCAGGGAATGGCATACGCCCACAGCAAACAGGTGCTTCACAGGGATTTGAAGCCAGAGAATGTACGCGTGGGCAACTACGGCGAGGTCACCATCATTGACTGGGGGCTTGTGCATGGTGTACACAAGCCTGTACAGGATTCGCAGGCACGCTTCGCTCCCAAGGGCAACTTGAGCGTGGAGCCAGACGGGGAGGATTTGGACCAGACTGTGGAACGCAACAATCCCACGATGGACGGCGAAATGAACGGTACGCTCCGCTACATGTCCCCCGAACAGGCCAATGGTCAGGTTTCGTCACTTGACGTGCGCAGCGACGTGTATTCACTGGGCGTCATGCTGTTTGAGCTGATGACATGCTACAACCCCTTCCACAACGTACCCGACAAAGATGTGCCGGACGCCATACGCAACGGCAAATTCCAGCGTCCCAGGCTTTATGAAAACGCACGTTCGCTGCCTGTTGAAATAGAGAAAATCTGCCTAAAGGCAATGAGCACCAGACCGGACAACCGCTACCTGAATGTACAGGAGCTTCTTTCGGACATATTCGCGTTCCAGGAAGGTCGCCCCATCCAGGCCTACAGAGGCACCATAGCGACAAGCCTGCGCCTCTATTTCCAGCGCAACCATCTGCGTACTGTAGCAATATCAAGCATAGTCCTGGCTATACTGGCATTCGCATTGATACTTCACGTGTTTGATTGGATGACCTTCAACAGGTGCATGGATTTGTCCAAGCAGAATTTTGCCATAGCTGAGCAGGCGAGATTGGTTGAAACAGAGCGTATCAAGGAAAGGCGGGCATCCAGGATGCCCATTGAAAGGCATAGCAAGACGCTTACAGAAATCGATGTGCATTACGAGACAGCGTTGTTCTACTTGAACTCAATGCCCTCAAGATTCCGCCAGCGCAATACAACCATAGAGTACCAAGAGGAAATACTTGCCAGCAGGCTGTTCTTCAACATTGAATTCGGGCGCATGATGGAATTGCAGAAATACCTGGACAATCTGGACAGCAGGTACCTCGGCGACTTCTCAAATTGCGGGGAGACATTGCGGAGCGCGGTTTTCAGTGCCCGCTATGCAATAAAAGGCGATTCCCATATCCAGCTAATCAAGGCATCTGCGCCTAGTGCAAAGTTGTCCATTTTCCCGATTGCAGCCGAGGGGCAATCCAGCCAGGACAAGGACACCCGTTATTGGAATGGAAACGACACCAATCTTCCTCCTGGCAAGGGCGTTGCGCTTCCAGTCAAGGACCTGTACCTGTCAAAAGGCGAATACATGCTTGTATTCACGGCAGATGGCCTGCCAACTGTAAAGTACCATCTTGCCGTGACTGGCGGGCAACTTGATAACATTGAAGTGGAAATGCCCAAAAGCATTCCGCAGGGTTTTTGCTTCGTTCCTGCAGGCAGTGCTTATGTAGGAGGTATTTCATCCGAGGACAAGGGCGAACTTCAGGAAGTGCAGAACTTCTTCATAGGGAAAAATGAGGTTACGTACGCCGAATACAAGGCATTCTGGGAACAGCTGCCAAAAGAACTGAAGGAAAGTTGCATGCCCATGATAGCCATATCCAATACATCTATTCCTTATCCAGCCTGGGATGCAGACGGCAGATATGCCAAGGAAATATTGGCGGACAGACCAGTTGTGGGCATTTCTCCAGAAGCGGCAGACACATACTGCCGCTGGTATGGAAATGCACTTGGACGTATTTGCAGACTGCCCTCCGAAGCCGAATGGGAAAAAGCCGCGCGCGGCGTAAACGGTCGCCTCTATCCATGGGGAAACAATTACAGCAGCGAAAAGGCATTCTTCCTGGACAACGCAGCCGCGCATGTCCAATACGGGCATTGGGCCCCGCCAGGCAAATTTCCTGAAGATGTCTCGCTCTTCGGGGCATTGGACATGGCAGGAAACGTGCGTGAATGGACATCAACACCATTCAACGATGGCACGGGATTGCGCATAATCAAGGGGGGAAGCTCCTCCACGCCACGCCGCTACCTGCCATTGGGACGCGCCCACGATTCAATGCTGTGCCCATCCGATGTAGGCTTCCGTGTGCTGCTGCCCATGGTACCAGGCGATATAGCACGATAGTGGACTGTGGACTGTGGACTGTAGGGTGTCCGCGGCGAAAGCCGCGGATAGGGCTTGGCATACCAAACGCGGGGCTTTCGCCCCGTGCACCAAACAGACCACTGTCCACTGACCACTGACCACTGAAAAATGCACTGGTTTGATTCACATTGCCATTTTGACATAGACAAGAAGGAGACCGTCTCCGCCACGCTTGCTAGCTCACGCGAGGCTGGTGTGCTGGAATTTCTTGTACAGGGCACCAACATGGAGAACTGCCCCTTTGTGGTGGAATTGGCGGAACGCGAGACTGGCGCATACGCGGCTGTAGGCATGCATCCACACGATGCGGAGAAGCCATACGACCTGGGCTTGCTACGGGAACTATGGCAGCACGAAAAAGTGCTTGCAGTAGGCGAAATTGGATTGGACTACTTCTATGACTTCGCGCCAAGAGAGTCGCAGCGCGCCATGTTCGCAGTTTTCCTTCAAGAGGCGGTGACGGCGAAACTGCCCGTCATAATACATTGCCGAGAAGCCGTGCAGGATGGCTTGCAGATAGTGAAGGACAATCTTCCCAAGGGGCATCCATTTGAAGTCCACAGTTTCTCAGGCACGGAAGACGAGGCGGCGCAGTGGCTGGAAATGGGAGCCATGATGTCAATCAACGGCATGGTGACATTCAAGAAAGCGGAAAACATACGCCGCATACTTGAACTTATTCCAAACGAGCGCCTTCTGCTGGAGACAGACACGCCATATCTTGCGCCAGTTCCGCTTCGCGGGCAGGAGAACACGCCCGCCAACATTCCCATTATCGGCAAATACGTGGCAGAACTGCGCGGTATTGCGCCTGAGGAAATGGCAAGGCTCACAACCGAAAATACACATCGTTTTTTGAATATACAGGATGAGGTTTGACTATGTCGATGGAGGAAATTACTGCCCAGATCGCCAGTGAAAGGGATGAACTGGAACAACGCACTCTGGATCCGAAGAACGCCTACTTCAGCAAGGACGCGCAACGTAGGCGCCCAGCGGAGGTGGATGATTTCGAGAATCTGCGCACCCCATTCGCACATGACACGGACCGCATCATACATTCATCGTCGTTCGCACGGTATTCCGACAAGACCCAGGTGTTCTTCCGTGTGCGCAACGACCACATCACGCGGCGTTCACTCCACGTGCAGATGGTCTCCCGAATAGCCCGTACCATCGGGCGCTGCCTCAACCTGAACGAGGACTTGATTGAGGCGATTGCCATCGGGCATGACATCGGGCACACTCCTTTCGGCCATACTGGCGAGGCAGCGCTTGCCGCCAACCTGCAAAAGGCTGAAATCGGCACATTCGTGCACAATGCGCAATCAGTGAGAGAACTTCAGCAACTGGAGCATCATGGTGCTGGATTGAACCTGACACTCCCCGTGCTGGATGGCATCCTGGGCCACAACGGCGAAATCGAATCCAGAAGATATGAATACGACAGGAGCAAATTGACATGGGAAAACCTGGACAAGAACCTGGAGCATTGTCTGAATGAGCCAGGCTATGACAGAAAGGTCTCCCCCTCCACCATGGAAGGCTGCGTCGTGCGTGTGGCGGATATAATCTCTTACCTGGGGCGTGACTTCGAGGACGCGGTTTCCCTGGGCATCATAGCGAAGACAGACATGCCCTGGAGCATAGAGCGTGTGCTGGGCAACGAGAACCGCAAGATCATAAGCGTGCTTTGCAATGACATCATACTCAACAGCCGTGGCAAGGAGTACCTGGAATTTTCGGAGGAGGTCTATGGCGCATATTCTGCGCTGAAGAAATTCAACTACGAGCACATATACAACTGTGCCCTGCTTTCGCACCAAAAGGAGCAGTTCGACTGTATGCTGACACAGCTTTTCGATGCATACATCACGGACATAAGGAAAGACATCAAATGCAAGATCATTGACGAGTGGATACGCTCGCAACCTGCGGAATACCGCCTGAACGAATCGCCTGAACGCATCACCGCCGACTACATCGCCTGCATGACAGACCAGTATTTCATAAACCAGTACGAACACCGCTTCGTGCCCCAGATCATCAACTTTGACTGACAAGTGGTTGATTTCTCTCAACAACAAGTATATTAGTTAAAAATCAAGTATTCATTAATGAGGGAGAAAATAAAATGCCAAAACTTACATTAAGCATGGATGATTGGGTAATTGCAAAAGCCCATAGAATTGCAAGACGTAAGCGGCTTAGCATTTCCAAAATAGTCAGTAGTTATATCGCTTCATTAGAAGAACAAATTGAAACTCAGGACAAACTTCCTCCAATTACACAGAAGGTACTAGATATGGGCATTGACCTTCCGCAGTTTCCTCATAATTGGGATTATCGTAATGAACTGACAAATGAAATCGAAAAAAGACTTGACATTAAATGAAAAAGATATTTCTTGATACTAATATTCTACTTGATGTCATTCTTAAACGACAATTTTATTTGCAGAATTCAATTCTTGTATGGTCAGATTGCGAAAGAAAGATTATTGATGGTTATGTTTCAGCAATAAGTTTGAACAATATTCACTATATTCTGCGTAAATATGTTTCATCACCAAGAACATTGGAATATTTAAAATGCATTCTGAACATATTCAAAATAGTGCCATTGGATTCAACGATTCTTTATCAAGCCATCGATTCTCCTGAAAGAGATTTTGAAGATACAATTCAAATACTTTCCGCATTGCAAATTAAAGCAGACTGTATCCTAACAAGAGATATAGAACATTTCAAGACACAAAGAATACCTATAGTCGTCCCTGCTAATTATATAAAATGGCGTTGTGGATAATTACTCCACTTTTTTCATCATTTCCTGTTTGACAAAAGGTGCTTTAATGCGATTTTATGCCTGTGTGTTCATATAGGGGCGCATACTGGCGAAAATATTATGAAATCAGAAGCATTCTTGTTGCAATGCCAATTGAACAAACAGAGAAGATATACACTATAACTGAACTGAACCAGCAGATTCGCAACTGTGTTCAGGCGGGTTTTCCGCGCAGCATCTGGGTGACTGGCGAGGTCGAGGACTATCATCCTGAAAAGCAAAGCAACAAGGGCATTTATTTTGTACTCAAGGACGGGGTATCCAGCCTGCGCATGGTATGGTGGAGTTGGAATATACGGGAACCATTGCCACCTGATTTCCAGAATGGCGTCGCAGTTGAGGTATATGGCCGAATTGACGTATATGCTGGCAGAGGCGAATGCCAGATTTCCGTGGAACGCTTGCGCATGAAAGGGGACGGCGAGGAGATGCTGAAATTGAAGGCGCTCCGTGAAAGACTGGCTCAAGAAGGCCTTTTCCTGCCTTCACGTAAGAAAAAGTTGCCGCCATTCCCGAAGACAATCGGGCTTATAACAGCAGAAGGCGCAGCAGCACTGAAGGATTTCATGCGTGGTCTGGGCAACAGGCAGGGTTCGCTTACAGTGCTGCTGTTCCCCGCAAAAATGCAGGGCAATGAATCAGCCACCACCATCATTGAACGCCTTAACTACATCAACTTCTACAATCTGTGCGAAGTGATAGTAATTACCCGCGGCGGTGGCTCCAAGGAGGATTTGGCCTCCTTCAACGACGAGAACATGGTGCGTGCAATCGCCGCCTCCCACATACCTGTTATCAGCGCAGTGGGCCACGAACAGGACTACACGCTATGCGATGAAGTGGCGGACGTGCGGGCAATGACGCCAACCGACGCCGCAAAATGTGTGGTCCAGGAAGCTTCGCGCGTAAGAGACAACATTGCCTTCGCAAAGAGCAAAATCCTGAACATGGCCAGCAATATGCTGAATTTCTACAGGCACAGGCTTGGCCTTGCAGCCAGCAACCGCTATCTTGCGGCACCAGCAGACATGCTGATACAAGGACGCAGGACACGAGTAGAGCAATTAAGCCAAATGGTGCAGTCATATCCGCAACGGCTAAGCGCGGACCTGGCACTGCGTGTTCGCACTGCGACTGGCAGGCTCTCCGCGCAAATACCCAGTATTCTGCCTGAAAGGAAGGCCGCAGTCGAGCAACTGTCCATGCGCCTTTTCCGCACCAGCGAAGACATGCTGCGCAGCCTCAAGGAGCGGCTTGCAAGGGCGAATGACAAACTCAGGCTGCTGGGACCGCAGGCAGTGCTGGAACGCGGATACGCCATCGTGTTCAAGCAGGATAAGAGCCTCTTATCCACGGTAAACGAAGCAAACACAGGGGAGAACATAAGCATAAGGCTGGCAGACGGCGAACTGGCGGCTACAATCAAATAAAAGTTCTGTGGCGGCGCGTTCTCGCGACGCGGCAAAAAAATAGGAGACAAACATGGCAGAAGAAAACATACAACAAGAACAACAGTTGACATTTGAGCAGGCACTGGCGCGTTTGGAGCAGATTGTAGTGGAACTGGAAAGCAAGCAGCTCCCCTTGGAGCAGAGCCTGCGCATGGTGGAGGAAGGAGTCAAACTCAGCAACTTCTGCAACAAGGAACTAGGCAA
This sequence comes from Victivallales bacterium, assembly GCA_017450525.1. Lineage (GTDB taxonomy): Bacteria > Verrucomicrobiota > Lentisphaeria > Oligosphaerales > Oligosphaeraceae > RGIG3456. Next base: position 10,274 of record JAFSTJ010000008.1, read on the forward strand.
TGCGGAGAACCGCATACTGAAACTTACACAGAATCCAGACAAAAGCATGTCATGGACAGATTTGACGCAACAATTCCACCAGCAGTGATACGGCAGTGAACAAGGCAAGCATACAAATCACGTACATCACGGAGGAGGCCGAGCAGAAACGGCGCCTTTCTCCGCGAATGATGCTGGAGGCAAGTACCCTGCCCTATACAGTGGAATTGCCTGACACGGGAAGTCTGTTCACCCTAGAAGAATGCGACAACGGAGTACAGCTTTGCCCTAAGGCAAATACAAAAGTGTTCTTGAATGGAAAAGAGTTGCAAGGCAAGGCACACCTTTCCGCAGGGGACAAAATAAAGGCAGGCGGCTATCTGCTGGATTTTCACTACAAGCACGAGACGCGCGGGCTCGCCACATCCAGCAAGTTGCTGTCCCTAGGGGCAAAGCTGGTGGTGGCGTGTCTAATCATTTGCGAACTGGCGATAATGCTGGGGCTTTCATCAATCCTTAAAGCCGAAAACCTATTTGAGGGTTCAGTGGCAAGGCAGCACATCTCATTTGAGATTATCAGAGTTCAGGAAAAACTGGATAAAATCAAGACAGAAGACCCTATGGAACAGGCAATGCTGTCACTGTTGAAAGATGATGTTGTCAGGAGAATGAACTATATGGGTGACTTTGGCGACATGCTGTCACCACGCCAAAGAAGGAACATGAACAGGGATTTGAGACGGTTGGATATGCTGCTGGACAGCATTTCACAAAAGGGAAACATTCTTCCAGATGAAAAAGTGAATCTTGAGGGTGCAGTAAAAGATATCATTGAACGACATAAAGTCACATTACCATAAATGGACAACAAAATTGATAAAATCCTAAACGCTTTTAGCGGGCAATCCCTGGCGGTAGTCGGCGATGTAATGCTGGACAAATATGTATGGGGCAGTTCCAATCGCATTTCCCAGGAGGCGCCAGTTCCCGTGGTGCTAGTGAAAAAAGAGACGTATGTACCAGGCGGTGCGGCAAACGTGGCGCGGAACGTGCTTTCTCTTGGTGGGTCAGCCAGCATTTTTGGCGTTATAGGCAATGACATTGAGGGTACGCAGCTGTCGCAATGCCTGGTCAATGACGGAGTTGATACA
>JAFSTJ010000790.1 GCA_017450525.1 Victivallales bacterium
CTGCGAGTTCACCATCACCATTGACTGAAGACAAAATAAGCAATTAGCACTTAGCAATTAGAAATTAGCAATGTAACTATTCAGAAGGGGTAAGCGGCGATAGAATCTAGCCGTGGGTGGAGCAAGCGGCGAGCGAAACCCACGGGCAGGCGATACCCCAAGTTCCTTTGCGCCGTGCCGCGAAGCGAAGCGGCAAGGCGCAGAAAAGCTAGCGGCTTGTGCCAATTTGATACCCTTCTGAATAGTTACTTAGCACTTAGCAATTAGAAACTGCGAGTTTTCCTTTACCCTCGGCTGAAGACATAAGGAGAGACAATAATGCCATTTGCGTTGATGTTGAAGAAGTTCATCGCCCGTCTGGCGTTTCCCATGCCGCTGCTGACGCTATTGGGGGTGGTCGCGCTGGTTCTGGCGTTCAGGAAGAAGGGGAGTCCACGGCAGAAATGCATCGGCAAGTGGATGCTAATCGCCTGGATGGCAGTCTTCTACCTCATCGGTCTTTACGGGCATGTTCCCGCAGACCGTCTGGACCGCAAGTATCCACAGCTGAAGGTCGAGACGCTGGATGCATCAAAAAGCTACACCATCTGCGTCTTCGGTTCCATCTATTATCCATCTGATTCTCTGCAGCCTGAGTGTCATTTCAGCGATTATTTCCAACAGCGCCTGACAGAGGCACTACGCCTCTGCCGCGCGTTCGAAAAAAAGGGTATCGACTACAAGCTCGTGGTCAATGTGCATACCTACACGGCCGCAACCATGGAAACTCGCCGAGAGCATCTGCTGGCCTTCACGGACATGTTCGGAGTCCCCCAGGAGAAAATCTTCCTGCTGAAGGACAAGTCCCATACCACCCGCCTGGAGATTATGGCGTTCAAGGAGCATCCAGGCTGCAAGATACTTGTCTCCAACGGCTGGCACCTCCCGCGTATCAACATGCTTGCAAGAAAGTATGACATTGGCGAAACCATCTCCGCCCCCTGCGTCCTGACCACTGGCGGATATCCATACGCGAAAATCCTCCCAAACGCCGACAGCTTCGCCAAATTCCAGACCTTCGCCTATGAAACCCTCGGAATGCTTGAGTATTTCCTGTTTTAACATCTTCTGCAATTGGCTTTACAGGATGTAGTTATGCGTGCTTCCTTTTGCATTGATGTAAAATGGAATGGTCAGGTCAATAGGTTTTGCGTCCTTTTTATTCTGAAGTCGCAGCATAAGTTCAGCCTCGGCTATTCCGCAAATCGTGTAGTTCAAATCCACAGACGACAGCGAAGGCGTGAGGAGGTTTGAGCCTTCCCCGAAGCTAAGGATTGCGATGTCATCAGGGATGCTCAATGAGCGTTCCTTGGCCGTTCGGTATGCCTGGGCAGCAACAACGCCAGAATAGCAATACAGTGCCTCTGGTTTGCAATCTCGCAGGATGCGTATCATGTTCTCCTCGCATTCTCTGGGGTCAATCAGGAATATGAGTTCTGCTGCTTTGTCCGCACCTCTGTTCTTAAGTTCCCGTGCCATGTCAAGAGAAGTCAATCCCATACGCTGTTTATTCCGTTCATCATTTGAGCAAAGAGTGGCAATGCTCCTGTATCCAAGCCCTAGCAGGTAGTCATAGCCTTGAAGCCAGGCAGCCTTGGTATCCGCGCCAACACTGTTGAATATACCGCTTAGCTTGTTGTCATGGTCTTCCCTGTTCAATATGACTGGCATGGGACACTCCTTGAGCACATGCAAGAAAGGTTCGTTGCCCCTGAAGCCGGCTCCAAAGAAAAGGACGCCACAGTATTTCTCCGATATTCTATCCACCGATTGCAAGAAATGGTACGATGTGTATTCTACGCCATAACCTTTTTCTTTCAAATGCGCCTCAAACATGTTTGCCACCTTGGTGATATGATCGGTTGAACCAGAAGAGGTATTGTCCCCATGCACCACAAGCACGGTTCGATTCTTTTCACCAGCGACGACGCGTGTCCCATAATAATGGGAGCGCGAAATGAGACCCGCTTTTGCAAGGCGATCCAGAGCGGCCCTTAGTGTGACACGCGATATGCCAAGTTGGCCACTAAGCACGGGTTCAGTGGGGAAACGCTCCTCAATATTGCCATTGAGTATCATCTCCAAAAGACGCTCGTACGCCGCATCACGCTTTAACTGCCCCTGTTTGTGTCGTTTTTCCATAAAACAATTTCCTGCGGATAGAGATAGTTTTGAAATTACCCTAGTAATATAAATTAGACAGGACAACTTGATATGTCAATATAATACAACCTGAAACTGCGATATAATCATATCCAGCGGAAACAACAGTATGTTATCGATGATTTTTGCCAAAATGAAGTTGTATTATCTAGACAAAAAAAGTTGTCTGGTCTAAAGTAAAATACAAGAATCAAAAAGTTCATTAATGTCTAGATGCTACAATAAAAGGTGAAGAAAAATGAAGAAGACATTCACACTGATTGAATTGTTGGTTGTCATTGCAATCATAGCCATCCTGGCGTCAATGCTGTTGCCTGCCTTGAGCAAAGCCAGGGAAAAGGCTCGCTCCATCTCCTGTGTCAACAATCTTAAGCAATTGGGGTTGGGCCAGCTGATGTATGTGGAGGAAAACGATGACAGATTCGCTCCCCATGCAATCTTTGGCAGCTATACATGGCGCGGGACGGATGGAAAAGAATACACTGTTGCCGACCGGAAGTGGTATTGGTTCTATGGCTATTCTGGCGTGATTCCGTTCGCCAAGCCTCTTGGTTCACTGACGAAGCAATTCTTCTGCCCCTCCCATGACCCCAGCAGCGACTATAGTTATTCCCCAGATTTTAACGGAAGGGATGGACATTATGGGACAAACTACAATCTTGGATACAATGGTCGTTATGAAATCATAACCCAGGTCAGCACTCCATCAAGCATACTTTCCCTTGTTGAAAGCGCCAAGTATCGGGACTACCCTCTGCAAGCAGGCTCCTATTACGTCGCTCATAACATCAATGCCAATGGCGTCACCTGGGGAAGCCCTGAAAGCCTTGCCTCCACCAACTACGACCATGTCTCCATGCCCCATGGAGGCGTCGATGTTCTGATGGTCGATTCCCTGTCTCCCTGCACGGGATTTCACAATGGCCGTGAAAAAGCGCCGGGAGCAGTTGCCAAAAAACGCCGCGAGTATTATATTAAAACAGTTGTGTCGTGAAGTTTCCGATTGATGGGAAAAACAACTAGTGTTTAATTGCGTAATTAATTTTGCAAAAGGAGTATCACGTGGTATATTATGGCATCTTACAGTACAACACACAGGAGAATGCCATGCCAAGAAGAGCCACCCCTTTTTCAATCAACCCCGCAGACCGTCCACGAA
>JAFSTJ010000072.1 GCA_017450525.1 Victivallales bacterium
CAGGATCCACATAGTAGTTCAGGTCCTCGCACACCATTGGAATAACATTTTCGTCCATCTTGACATTGCTGGGCATGTCCTTCGTCACCCAATAGTTCAGCAGTCCGAATTTGCGGTCTGGATACTTCTTCTTCACAATGTCCACCACCTTGCAGACCCATTCATAGTAGCTCTGTGATTCGGATTCTTTAGGCAAGTCCTTGTTCACGCGCCTGCAATTCTCGCACTGGCAGATGTTGCCGCTGTCGTTCACTGACAGGGAGCAACTGTACAAACTTGGATTCTCATCAAAGAACTTGATGACATTCTTAGCAGCCTCTTCCGCAATGCCAGGCGCAGTATAGCATGGTTCCCAGTTGCGGAGCCTCCAGTCCCTAAGCTCCAGTTTCGGAGGTACCACTCGCTTTCCGTCGATCAGCGGGAAGAACTCAAGATGCGTCTTGCCATACACCTCTGGGTCTATGAGGTTTCCGACATTGTGGTTGAATTTCAGTGAAACGGAAGCTGACATGGAAGAGCGCATGGCAAAGAGGAACGCTGCGTTCTGCTCATACCTCTCCCGATTGCCGTATGCCTGCCCGTGTACGCCCGATATCTGCCTGGAGAAAATGTCAGGTATACGTTGCTCTTCTTCAATATCTACTTTCCAAAGGCTGCCCATTTTCGGCACATGCGTGCCTACTTCTCCTGGCATGAGAAAACGTATGCCAAGATACTTCTCAAGAAAATGGAAAACACCATCATTGGAATTGAATTCCGCCTCACCATAGGGCAATCCAGCGATGATGATGTTCTTCGCATCGGGACAGATTATCCTGTAGCCTGCTGGCTTGGGATACTCGTATGAATAGCGGTTGCCATATGATGCAATGCCCACATATATGTTGATTAAATCCTCCTTCTCATCCGCCAATTTGCTGCCAGGCACAATCTTCACCTTTGCGCCAGTGGCCTCCTTTGTGAAATTGGCCAGGTCGCTTGGTCCAACCTCGCTTACCCTGTCCAGTTTCTCACGGGCAGTAACCACTCTAAAGCAGGCCTTGCCATCCTTCACTAAAGTGTATTCCCTGGAGTATGCTTGCGATGCCACCAGGCACAGCATAATCAACAAAAGAGCTTTCATTTTCATATTGTTTCTTTTTTTATATTCTCATTATAAACGCAAAGGCGCAGAGACGCAAAAGCAAATCAGCTCCGCGCCTCTGCGTTAAAAATGATGATTTCTATTCGTAGTCAACTGCGTCTGTCTTGTCTTTCTGTGCAGCCTGGGTAATGGTACGAAGGAAGTCCTTTCCGCCTTCAAAGACGGCGCCATCCTTCACTGCCTTGTCAAACAAGCCAGCCTCCCGCTCAAAGTAGCGATAGTCAATGGGACCTGGCTGTGCCGCCCTGCCGCCATAGCAGAAATTGTTGTTCTCCACCTTGAGGCCTTTGATGCCAGTGTCGAAGCGCGGATTCGACGAGTGCGCCAGCATGATGAGCGCGTCAGTGCCCCACCAGTGTATCTGGTCCACATTGTCCTGGATTGCGATGTTCTCGCCGCCGCCTATGACAATGTGTCCGCAGTTCTTGGCGGTGCCTCTGAAAATGCAGCCATTGATGCTGACACCGTTGTTGCCATAGTCCAGCCAAATCGAGCAGTTCTCAGCCCATCCCTTGACTGGCTCCATTGCATTGCCCTCGAAGTAGCATTCCGAAATGGCAATGGCAAGGCTTAGCCTGATATACATGGCGCACTTAACAGTGTTCTCAATGCCTATTCCCGAAACGCGCACGCCTCTGGCACCGCCGTCAAATTTGATGCCGATGCCGCAACGGCTCAGGTATGCATCCCGTAGTGTGCAGTCATTGAACTGTGCGCACCCCACAAAGCCAGCCTCTGAGCAATGCCTGATA
>JAFSTJ010000791.1 GCA_017450525.1 Victivallales bacterium
CGGAACTTGAGGCGAAAATGGGCTGGGGTCAGAGTTTTATTCTAAGGGTTGTATTGGCTGCAGCCACAATGTGCGTCAGCGGTCTGATACAAAGTCGGTTCAATCGAATGTTGACTCCAGTTGAAAAGGACTGAAATCAAAGGACTAGAATCATGAGCAATGATGAAAGATTCATAGTTGTGCGCGAACTCTATCCTGAATCAAAAGGCTTTTTCTTCAAGAAACAGAAATGCGCAGAAGTGGATGACGCGCGTGAAATTGCATTCGGGATGAACGCAAGCGGCACCATCTCTCGCCTTGCCGATGAGCATGCAAGGAATGCTGCCGTCAGAAATGGAGAACGCATTTTTGCCGTGACCAAAAGGAATGTCCCCTTCTCGACAGTGGTTCTTCACGTTTGCGAGGAAGATGGTTATCAATGGAACTATGCTCTGGAAGGAAGCATAAGCATATCCGCGCATTCCAGTTTTCTGGCCAGCTGGGCACAAAACGAGGGTGACTGCGGTCTGGAAGGCATTGATTCCGAGCATTTTACGCATCGGATAATGACTCTGCTTGAGCCAAGCATCAAAGACATGATAACGGAATGCCACAATGAGCATGGATATCATGTTGCGGACATTGAGGAGAAGGATGTACTGCCCGTGTCATTCTGGTCCAATGCCTTTTCAAGACTTGCCAACCCCTTGCTGGCAGGTTTGAAAATAGACATAGGCGACAAGGCATTTTTAAGTCCTGAACGCGACATGGAGGCCAAAATCATTGCCGCCGCCGAGGCACAGCGTGAGCGAGAGCAGCAGATGAGGACTGAATACGAGGCCGCCATAAACAGCAAAAAAGCCGAGGCTGAACTGGCTGAATTTGAGCGGGAACAGAAACGTGCCGAGCTTGATTTTAAATTGGAAATGGCGGAAAAGGAAATGGCCATACATAAATGCAAAATGGAGACGTTCCAATTGGAAAACCTAAAGAAGGACAAAGAGGAAATCACCATTGCATTGGAAAAAGCAAATGGCAATTCTGAACGAATGGAAAAACTCAGCACTGCCTTGGCCGAGGCCTCTGCCAAAATTATCGATATGGCTGGCAAATTGGAAAAACTAGGCGCGGTGGTTGAAGAAAGCCAAAAGAATTTCTCCAAGATAGATGCAGTTGTGGCACCACGCTATCAAGGCATGAGCGAGAATTATCTCTCAGTCATAAGGAATCTCAGGAATGGCGTGGGCGAAGGGATTGCTGTTTCTCTTGAAGTGGCGCGTCGTTCTGAAGGTTATGCCAGGAAGGATTTGGTTCCTATGCGCAGCAATAATGAACCCAAGACTTTCAATGGCCGACTGCATATCGGGGACAGAATGACCTTGCGTCTGAAATGCACGTGCACAGGCTATCTTACCTTGTTCAATTTCGGAACAAGCGGAAATGTGTCGAAGATATTCCCGCATCCTGCATTTGGCACATCAAACAACCGAATCGAGGCTGGGCATGTCTATATGCTTCCCGGTGAATTAATGCCCCTAGAGGTCTTTTCAGGAGGCCACTGGGAGGAAACAGGCCCTGTCTCCACAGTCAATGGTCTTCCCGAATGTATCATTGCACTCCTTACTGATGTCCCGCTGGAAATTGACGAGACTGCATTTGCAGCGCTGGTTGGCAAGGCATTGCATTGTAGGGATCTGGTTGCCGTGGAAAACGCCATAGCGGGGCTTCTTGGTTTGCCCGAGGGCTCATGGCATTGGAAAATGCTCGATGCCTGGGTGGAGGCATAGGATACAACTGGCAAAAAGGGAAAACATAGGCAATGAGTTTTTTACTTAGAACATTTTTATTCTTGTTCTGCTTCAGAAGCGGACGGCGGATATTGGCATTCATAGTCACCATTTCCCTGCTGACGTTTTTATTCTATCATTTTGAACCGCAGCGTTTCAATATGTCTCCCATACAAAAGCGCGTCGGCAATGAACTTGTTGAAAAGGCGGTCGAGAAGTTTCCCTGGAATCGCGAAGTCGGAAGCGTCATGATGATTGAGGGCGAGGAGGCATGGTCGCCGTTTTTCCAGGAGCAGATACGGGCAAAGGTAGCGAACTTCAATCATAATGGCAGCCGTAAGTTCGACATATTGCCCGATAAATTTACTGAGCGTGTAATCAAGACACTCGGCTTCAAGAGCAAGCCTGATAAGTTGTCTGATAGTTCGATAAACAAGATTGTTGAGAAGATGGATGCTGATACGCTTCTTGTCATCAGATTCTCCAGCAAAGACTACATTGAGGACGAGAAAACGGCAAGCGGGCACCTTTCCTGCACATTCTTCAGCAAGATGCAGCCAGAGCCATTGAGCATAAATGTTTCCGTGGAGCATAAAAAGGCCAGCGGCCCATTCACTTCCCTGGTGCATTATTTCAGGATAATGCCCATGCCCCACAGGCTTATATGGGGCATACTCGGCGTTCTTCTTTTCCCCTTCCTGATGACACCGTTGACATTGACCGTTGTCCATGCGCAATCGGCGAAAGCCAATGGCCTGATGGTATTTGTCTATGCACTGGTGATTTTCATCTTCGAGGGATTGTTGTTTTTCCCTCCCAAGGGTATATTCCATGCGCTTCTTATGTGCGCCTGGGGCATAATCATAGTATGGTATATCCTGAAGACCAGCGATTTGCTCGCTTCCCCTGGCTTCAGGCAACGGATGCAGTCTCACAATTAACTTAGTTATCATAACAACAAAGAGGATACCATTATGGCAGGTTTTCTTAGCAAAATGTTCCCTTCGCTTTTCGGTGATCCCGCAGAGGAAGCAATGGAACGCAAGATGCGCATCAATTCCACGTTGCGCAGATTTGACCAGGAAGTCAAGAAACAAGACAATTTCATAAAGCAGTACCTGATGCAGGCGACTGTCCACAAGAGGACAGGCGATTCAGCCGCACTGGCACAGGCAAAGAAAATGCTTGCCTTTTCCTTCGCGTACCGCAAGAGGGCACAGCATACCCTGAATTCCCTGCGATTGTTCTCCACCATGGCAGACCAGATGGAGGCATACAAGGATTTCTGCGGAGCAGTAAACGACATCAGCATGACAATGGGCAACGCCATATCCACAAAGGATGTAATGAATGCACAAATGCAACTGCAGAAGGGAATGGAGAAGGCAAAATCCACAGGAGAACTCATGGATCAGATACTTACTGCCTTTGATTCCTCTTTTGCAGAACTTGAACCAAGCGAGCTGGAAAACGCTGGACTCAAGGAAGACGACCTGGACAAGATCATTAATGAAATGGCAGACAAGAAGGATTCCTTGACCGAAGACACCATAAGCAAGCTCATCAACACAACGACAAATTGAAATGATAGAGGTATTCCTACAAAAGGAGGCGGAGCATAAATCCGCCGCTGAACGTGCCGCAACATCAGGCGACTGGGCAACAGTGGCCAGGGAGGCAGAGGCACTTGTCAGGGTATATGGTGCCATTCTGGTATCAGGCATGGCCGCATCGGAAACCGAATCGCGCTGGCAGGAACTTCGAAGCAAATGGATGGGAATTGCACAGCAGGCAAGATACAAGGCGGAGGCTTCTGCGGGCGCAAAGAAGAAAAATGCCAATGAACCCAAGAAAGAGACAATCATTACCCCAGTGGAAAGCAAGACGACAGGCGACAATGAAAGCAAGGAGGAACCTGTACAGCACCATCAGACACTGAAGCTGGATGATGTAAAGGGACTTGCCGAGGCCAAGCAAATTGTAATGGACGCGCTGGTCAATCCTGTCAAGCATCCTGACATCTACAAGACGCTTAAAATCAAGAGCGGCAAGGGGCTTCTCCTCTATGGTCCGCCTGGAACAGGCAAAACCATGTTCGCCAGGGCGATTGCGGGTGAAATGGGCCTTCCCTTCATATACAAGAAAATCAGCGAACTCAAAGACAAGTATGTGGGTGAGAGCGAGAAAGCCATCTCCCGCCTCTTCGAGGAGGTCTATTCCCATAAGCAGTCCATAGTGTTCATTGATGAATGCGAAGGGCTTCTGCGCAAGAGAGGCAACCAGAAGGTAAACATAGTCGAGGCGTTTCTCTCAGAGCTGGACGGTTTTGCAACGAACCGCGAGGTTCAGGTTTTCATCCTGCTGGCAACCAACCGCCCCTGGCTTCTTGACAGTGCAGTGACAAGGTCGGGACGCATAGGCGCCGCTGTCCATGTTGGCTTGCCTGACGCCGAGGCACGCAAGACCATCATATCCTCCGCACTCCGTGACGTGCCTCTGGCGGATGATGTTGATATCGATGAGATTGTGTCCATGACCGAAGGATATAGCGGTGCTGAACTTAACCACGAAGATGGTGGTGGTGTTTGCAATGTGGCGGAAAACATTGCAGGAAGAAGATGGATAGAGCGCCGCTCCAAAGTATCCCCTGGCGATCCGGAATGGACCAGGGTGGAGAAAATCACCCGCGATGATTTTCTCAATGCGATTCATTCCATTGTCCCTGTGTCAGCGAAGGATCCAGACATAATCAAGAAGAACCTTAACTTTTCATTGGGCAAAGACACTGGCTCCAACGACCAGGATGATGATTAACAAGAGGAACTTTTGATTTAAAAATAATCGTAATGCAAAGTACTTCACTTAATTGCATTTTCAACCAACAACACTAAACAAGAGGGAAAAAGAAATGGGAGTTATCACAGATGCATTTGGATGGATGCTTGGCGTCCAGAAAAAGTCTATCAATGATTTGGACATTGCCGAGATGGAATCCAAGCTGCGTGCCACTGCACGTCTTGGCGAGATGTGGGAACGGGAATTAAAGAAGGCGGACAAGGAATACCGCGATGCCGTGTCAATTGAGGCCAATGCTGGTCGCAGTCCAATCGCCCGCAAGCTTTCATTGCAAAAGGGGGCAATCACTGCAAAGCGCATCAAGACGCTTTCTTCCGCAGTCAATATGCTCAACAAAATGAGGCTTACTTTTGAGCAGCTCAAGGATCTAAAGAAGTTTTACCATGACCTGTCCACCACAATGCAGTTGCCCAAGGGCATAAGCGTGGAGGAATTTGTCAAGCAAGTCTATGCCATGGGCGATCAAATGGAAGACAAGAAGGCTGCATTGGAGCAAATGATCGATTCCCTTGATTCAGTCGGCAACTCAATCTCACAGGCGACAGGCGACGATGAAATTGAGAAACTGATGAGTGAACTGAACGAGCTCTATGACGAGTACAATACAAAGCTCGCCATGAATGACACACAGGCTGCTGACGAAGTTCGCGTTAAGATTGAACTGAAAAAAGCAGAAATGGACAAGCAGATGGGTGTCAAGGCATTGGTATAAGCAGGATAAGGAACAGAACGATGAAAGAAGAGACTTTAGTTGAAAAGATTGCAATTTCGCTTGGCATCAAGCCAGCACTACTCACCACAGCTAACATACATGAAAAAATGCCTGCATTGAAACGCATGGCAGAAACTTATGAGAAGGAGGCCATTGCACTGGAAGCCTCGTCGCTAGAAAACCGCGCCAAGGCGTTTTCTCCAGACACTCCAGCAGCGGACCGCGCACATTTGATGCGTCAGTCTTCCATGGATGCGCAGAAGGCAAAGACAAAGGCAAACTTCGCAGGGACGTTTTTGACCCAGCTTGGTCATTTCACCACATTGGAGACCACAATGCAAATCGTTGATGAAATGAAGGAAGTGGGCCTGATGAAATCCAATATGACGGTGACGGACTGGCAGGGCGCGATGGATACGATGCAGGACGAAATCCAGCAGATACTGACCACCAGTCAGAAGCTGGGCGATGTCATGGGAAGCGTCCTGACGGAAACAAGTTCTGGTGGAACCGAAATCGTTGATGAACTCGATAAACTCTTTGCCGAGTACGAAGCTGAAACAGATCCAGTGAAGAAGGCTGAAATACAAAAGAAAATCGAGGCAAAGAGCAATTCAGTTCTTGCCTGAATACAAGGAGTTCCCTATGGATAACTGGATACAGACGGCGAAGGAGCTCCAGGCCCGAGCCGAGAAGTTGAGCAAGGATGGGGATAGTCAAGGCGCGGCAGCGGCATACGACCAACTGTCCAGGGTTTGGTTGACAGGTGCGAGCCAGTCATTCTCTGCCGAGGATCGTCGCATAAGGATGGACCAGAGCAACAAATTCCGTGAACTTGCCCGCAAATGCAAAAATGGCGAGGCGACCTCTCGGAATCAAGGCAATGACAACGGTAAAAATGGAGACGGGAACAATTCCTCCTCTGGCAAGATTGGAAAGATTCGCGCTCAATTGGACAATGACGAAATCGGCAAAATGCTGATTGCGCAGGTTGATGGCTTCGCGCAGACTTCGTCAGTCACATGGGATGACATTGGTGGTCTTGATTCGCTTGTTTCAGATTTGAAGAAGGCATTGGCTTCAGCAGTTGTAAAGTACCCTGCCGGCATCAAGCGGGAGGCATCAGGAGATATTCTGCTGGTTGGTCCTCCTGGAACAGGCAAGACCATGCTGGCGGCGGCGCTTGCCAACTCCATCTGCCTGGATGGAATGACGGGACGCTTCTACAATGTGGGTCTGGCAGGTCTGAAAGGACATTACCAGGGCAATACGGAGAAGACTATTTCACTCCTCTACGAAACTGCCAGGGAAAATTCGCCCTCGCTGGTATTCATGGATGAAATCGATTCCCTTTGCACTGCCCGTGGCCAGGGCGGCGACTCATCCTCACGTGCAATTCTAGGTGTCATGCTTGCGGAAATGGATGGCATGCAGAAGAAGAGCAGTGACCCCAAGGCAAGTTTTGTGCTGACTGTTGCGGCGACAAATACGCCCTGGTCTCTGGACTCCGCATTGTTGAGCCGTTTCGGCGAGAACCGTGTGCTTGTCCCCGCTCCTGATGCTTCAGGACGCCGTGCAATCCTTGAGAAGCTGCTCATCCGCCAGGGCTATCAGCTAGAAAACGCCTCCGACTTGGATTGGCTGGCAGAAGATGCACAGACAAAAGGCTATTCAGGCAGAGACCTCAGGAGTCTTACATCTGTTGCAAAGCGTGCAATGGAGATGGAGATGAATCCAAACTTGTCCAATTGGAAGGATCTGAAGGAAGTATCTGGAAGCGTGGTAAAACTACGTGCGCTAACACACGTGGATTTTCGTGCGGCAATGAAAAGAGTTCCACCTTCCATCACCCAGAAGATGATGGATGACTTCAGGAATTGGTGCGAGGATCCCAACTTCCAGCCAAGGTAACTGCAGTAAGTTCAAAATTGAGGTAGCAAGGTCATCCTCGCCCTTGTTTTACACCTTGAACAAGGACGTGGACGACCTTGCTACACCGAGTTTTGAACTTACCTTTCAACTCTAAAGGCACCAGGCCTAGGAGATACGTTATTTTCACGTTAAGTGGCAGACTTTTTTCCAGGCAAACAAAGAGGCAATCAACAAACAGCGCCTCTGTAATGACGATTTAGGCAAGATAGAAACCAGCGATGAAACGTAAGGCTTTATTTATTGGCATAAACAATTACGAGGATGCGCAGATCAGGAATCTGAACTATGCATTTCTTGATGCAAGTTCGCTACATGCCGTTTTCGAAGACCTGGGATATGAGACCGATATCCTTGAAAATCCTACAAAGGGCGAAGTTTTTCGCACAGTCAGGCAAATGACGTGGGATTTGGAGCAAGGTGATTTATTCTTCTTCTATTTTTCAGGGCACGGCTTTTCCGTGTCTGGAAAGGAACTGCTTTTTTGTTCCGATGACCAATATGAGGATTTGCGCTACGAGTACAACGTTGGAATACCATTCGATGTTCTGGAGCAAAGAACCAAGGGGGAATATAACCGTGTGTTCATGATAGACGCCTGCAGATCTGATTTTCTTTCAGGGAGCAGGGGAACCGATTTTGCGACAAGGGACCTAATTCCCATAGGCGATATGCTGAAGGGGACCTCAGGGACAGGCTCCCTGGCAATTATGCGTTCTTGCAGCAAATATGAATGTTCCATTGAGATTGATTCTCGCAAACACGGTCTCTTCACCTTGGCAATGCTGGATATATTGAGACAATTCCGCAATACAGGGGAGCGCATTTTCTTCGATGGAAACCTTTGTACCAACATCCAGACGCAAATGCGCAAAATCGCAGTGGAAGCCTGCATAACATCGCCACAGACACCAGAATTCACCATCAGCGGAAATCCTCAAATCCTGATGGAGGGAAATGATATTGCCGTTGATGCAGCCTCCGCAATCCAGGGCAATGTTGGGGCGGAACAACTCGACACACAGAAGAATAATGCGATTGCCGAAGAACAAGAGCCGCATCAAGACTTTCAAGGTTCAAGGCAGGCGGACGATATAACGCAAGAAGACCAGGACAATCCCGTAGAGAACTGGCAGAATAATGATTCTTCACAGAAGGAAAAATCAAGGATAGCAGAGGCTAATAGACGCTATGAGAAGGCAATTCTTGCCTATGATTGGAATGAGGCTCGGGAGGCAGCGCAACAGCTAGTCCTACTTGACGTGGGAAGCATGGAGCAATGGAATGACAAAATCAATTATTGCATAAGGCAACGCAGATTCATGCTGGAAATCAATTGCAAAGACGCCTCCGATGAATTCGACAAGGTATTTCCAAGCGATATCAAGGCAGCGCGCATAGCCCTTGACAACATGGAAAAAAACTGGCAGCTTCTGGTCGCAGAATACAATAGTACCCCTACAGCCAATTCCATACGGGAAGGACTGGAAAAACGAAAATCAAAACTGGCTACCGCGGAGAACAATCAAATAGTCTATGAACTGCGTGCGGTGGAGGCATTGAATGCAGAGGGAAGCATGGATGGCAGGCCAATGATAAAATTGTCATGGTCCCCTGCTGAAGATGGTGTACAAGCCACGAAATGGCTGATTCTCAGGCGCGAGAAGGGTGTTTCCCCAAATGTGAAAGAACTTGCGACTGTGGGGACATATACGTTCACAGACGATGATGAGAATCTCAAGGTCGGCATTGAATACGAATATGGCGTCATTCCTATAATGGAGATTGAAACGGCAGGAGGAAAAGAATCCAGAG
>JAFSTJ010000792.1 GCA_017450525.1 Victivallales bacterium
TAAAGGATGACGAAGAGGAATATTGCGTGCTGCGCCATTCCGCGCCACTGCTGGCTTCGGAAATATTGAGCCTTTCCACCATGTTCTTTGCGGATACTGGCCGCAGTTGTCTTGAGGGCGTGATGGCATGTCTTTCGGACGGCATATCCCGCGACGAATGGCAAGTTATGGACGAAACCTGGAATCTTGCATTCTCGCCTATCAAGGGCCTTCCCGAATCGCCGTTGCTACTATGGAGCAGTTCCGCAATGGACAAGGAACTGGAGGAATACAGCAAGCGTCGCAGAAGCAACACTCCCCGCACATTGGCGGAACTGATTGCACATGGTCTGCCTCTTGCATGGAGCGGAACGCCTGCCGCTGCGGAAAAGCACCCTGAAGTGCCATTGCTGATAATACACCCTGCATATTGGCCAGAGGAGGAACTGAGCGGATTGCTGTCCCGCCAGGCACCTGTCTTGCTGGCAGGCGTAATGCAGGATGGTTCATTCGGCGCAGAGGTGTGGTCTTCCTCACAACGCTTGGAAACCATAAGGACGGAACTGCTGCCAAATGAGCAGGAAGAAACTTTGCGCTTCTGGCATACCCTGCCTGACGAGATGCCTCAGCCTGCATTCTGGGACAAATGCGTGTCGCTGTTCAGAAAATATGCGGCGTTTCCAGTTAGAGGCGAGGAATACAAGTTCTATGACATATTGCATTTTCAGCCAGAATACCTGCGCGTCTGGAGTTTCAGCGGTGGGGTATGCTTGGCAGCCAATACATCGCATTACTACCTGCCGTCAAGATTCCAGACTACGGAGCAAGTGAAGGAAGTGCGTTCCTTGACATTCTATCCTTGCCTCCCCGTAAGGGCGGTGGACAAGAATGGCGCTACAGAACTGTCGGTCAAGATACCACCGTTGGGAATAGCCGTCCTGGAGGTAGCCAGCGCGTCCCGCGCTGGAGAATAATTGTCGCAAATTGCCAGGCGGTTCTTTCCAGCGCGTCCCGCGCTGGCTACCTCAACTCTTTAGGACAACGTCTGTGGAGCCGCCGTTGTCCTTGGTCAGTTTGAAATCCTGGACAAGTGGGCTTGTAAGCAGGAACTGGTGTATTGCGTTGCGTAGGCGTCCTGAACCGAAGCCGTGTACGATTGTGACCTGGTTAAGTCTTGCCATTCCTGAACGGTCTAGATACTCCTCCAATTTCTGCAGCGCATCTTCCACGCGCATTCCAACAAGATTCAGTTCCGATGGCGTCCTGCCTTGTGCGACTGGTAGCATCACTTTAACCACAGGCTCTTCTGTCTTGGGTTCCACCGTGCCATGGGCGCGGGAAATGTCCTCTGAATTCATTGTAAAAGAAAGGCCATTCACATTCACCGAGACCTTGTTTCCACCGAAGAGCCTTTCCACAGTTCCGTCCGCCTGAAGTTTTTCCACCCAGACTCGCAATCCTGGTTTCAGTTCGTCCTGCTTTAGTGCCTCACGTGGCTTGTTGTCGTGCATTTTCATGCCACGGGACAATTTGCGACGCCGCTCCTCAATGGCACGCCTCGCATTCTCTTCCGCCTCCAAATCAGGTTTTGTGCCACCTTGCTTTGCGTTCTCCCTGATTTGACGCACCAGGTTTTCCATTTCGCGGCGTGTGTTTTCCACCAGTGCCTCTGCCTGGCGATGTGCGTCCAGCAGCAGTTCCCGTCTTTGCTTGCGCAATCCCTCCAGTTCCAGTCGCAATGCCTCCTTCTTTGCCTCTAGTTCAGAGGCGGCGTCTGCCATCTTGTTGGCATGGCTTGCGATTTTGCGCTGGTCCGCCTCCATGCGCGTCAGCATGTCCTCCAGTTTAATCTGGTCACCAGACAGCATCTGCTGCGCTTCCTTAAGCACATTTTCTGGCATGCCTAGACGACGCGCAATCAAAAGGGCATGGCTTGCGCCTGGACGGCCTACCTCCAGTTCGTATTCAGGTTGCAAGGTCTCCACATTAAAGCGTACTGCCGCATTAAGCATGTCACGTCGGCTGTGGACAAAGTTCTTCACCAATGCCAGGTGCGTTGTGACCAGGGAAAGTGCATTGCGCTTTGCGAGATTTCGCAGAATGCCGCAGGCAAGCGCACCGCCCTCGACTGGGTCTGTGCCAGACCCTAATTCGTCCAGCAGTACCAGGTATCTGCCTGGTTCCGCCGTGGCGTTGAGTATACCGCAGATGTTTGCCACGTGGGCGGAGAAGGTGGAGAGGCTTTGTTGCAGGGACTGGCCGTCACCGATGTCCGCCAGCACATTGTCGAATATGGTGAATTGACTATCAGGCGATACAGGTACTGGAAGGCCAGATTGGGCTGCCAGGCAAAGAAGCCCAACAGTCTTGAGTACGACAGTCTTGCCACCAGTATTGGAGCCTGTTATGGCAATTGCCTTGATGTTCCTGGTGACAAATAGGTTAAGGGGAATGACGCGTCGGGTCGGTGTTTCCTGCGCAAATTGCATCTGCAAGAGCGGATGCCGCGCATTGGACAGCTTTAGTTCGTTGCCGAAGTCTGGCAGTACGCAGCCGTAATTTGCGGCCCAGCAGGCAATTGCCCAGCAGGCATCCAGTTCGGATATTATGTTCAAGTCCTGTCGCAGGGCATCCAATTTCAGGCGTACTTGCTTGGACAAGGCGGCAAGGATTCGCATGACTTCATCACGTTCCTCAAGGCGGGTACGGGACAATTCATTGCCCATGCCCAGCGTTTCCGATGGCTCCACGAACACGGTTTGCCCGCTGTTGGACAGGTCATGGACTATGCCCTTCAATGCCGCGCGAGAATCTTTTTTCACTGGTACCACATAGCGGCCATTGCGCATGGTGACGAAATGCTCCTGTAATGAACCTTCCCAATCAGAGGAATGCAGCATTTGTTCCAGGTGACGCTGAATGCGGGCCTCCAAGGTCATAGCCTTGATACGCAGGGCGCGTAACTCGGGGCTTGCATTGTCCAGAATGCTGCCGTCCCTGTCAATGGAGCGTGCCAGATCTGTGCGCAGTTTTGGGCAGTCGTCTATTTGGTTGCATAAATTGGATATTTCTGTTAGTTCAATGCAATCTTCTAATGCAAATTCCTTGATTGCTGTGGCCGTTTCCAGCAAAGTCAGGCAGGACAAAAGTTCCTCTGGTGGGAGAATGGCGTCTTCAGGCGCGGCATTTCGGAAGATTGAGGCCATGTCCTGCACATCGGCAACAGGCAAGTCGTACATAGTCTCCCGCAGGCGCAGCATGTCCTGCAACAATGGACGGCGTTCCTGTATTTTTGCAAGTTCTGTCTGCGGGCGCAATTTGCGCAGAATAGCCGTGCCGCCCGATGTATGGGCGTAATTTACGATAGCCTCTATAAGCGCTTGGTATTCCAGTGAAGCCAATGCGTGCATTTGAAGTAAAAAAAACAGGCTATTTGACCTCTGGGGCCTTTATGTCCTTTGCCTCTGGAATGAACACTTCCGTTCCCCTAGGCTGCCTGGCCTCAAGTACCTTTGCCAGTTCGGGATGGATGCGTTGCTTTGTGATTTCCAGGGAGGTTTTTGCCATTTGCAGCCATGGAGGCAGGGCGCGGCGTTTTTCCGTGCCGCTGACGAATTTCTGGTAGCGGTCGTACAATTGCTTAGCAATGGTCGCATAACTCGCCGCCACTTCGTCCTCGCCAATGGCGTTCTGATAATATGAATTGATGAGATAACTCTGCACTGTGCCCTGAGCCTGTGCGTAAGATGCCGCCTTCATGTCCTCCGCCAGTTCCTTCAGCACGAATTCTTCCAGCGGATACTTTGTGAAGCGGTCTCCGAACAGCTTGTAGGATGAGCCAATCTTCCTGTATTCCTCGGCCTTCTTCTTTTCGCCGAATTTGTAGAGAGTGACAATTGCATCCACCAGGAAGTTGCCGTATGCGCCGCCGATGGTCTGCTCTCCATGCAGCGCCATTGCGTCCTGATATGCCTTGTTTACGGCGTCAACAATCTTTGTGTTTGGTGTCATTTCCAGATGCTCGATCTTCTTCAGATAGACCAGGCGTCCCATTCCGAATGCGGCGGCAAGCGACTGGAATATCATGCGGTCGCAGGACAGGCGCTTGAACTTGTCCTTCTCCGCGGAGAATTTTTCCTTGCCTCGTTCCGCCCAGTAGATTGCGTGTGCTTCAGGCAGGCGCCAATCCAGTTCACCGTAGCGTTCGTTGAGTTTCTTTAGCCAGGCTGGATCCAGCTTGTATTTCTGTGTCATCCAGCGGTTGCGCAGGCAAATCTCAACTGTGTCGTTTATGCCCAGTTCCTTGAGTTCGCTTTCGACTTCCACTGGTATCACCGCTAGTTCGCGGAAGCGCTGCTCGAAGTCCTTGAATGTGGCGAAGCCGTGCTTTGCAAGTATTTTCACATAGTCGCCGTACTTGTCAGCCAATGCGGCGCGCAGTTTCTCCTCGTTGGTGGGGGCGTTGATCAACTCGTCCCAGCGCCCATAGTAGTCCGCGAATAGGCGGATGTTTTCCTTGGCGAATTCGGTTTTGTAGTACCTGTTTGCATCGTCCAGGTCCTTGCCCATCTTGTGCTGGTATATCCAGCCCAGCTGGCGGAACAGTTCCGCATCGCCAGGATTCAGGTCAAGTGCCTCGTCCCTGATTAGTTCAATACCTCTGCGCACCCAGCGCCAGCGGTCTTCAAAGCCAGTGAATGTGACGGATATGTTGTATGCCATGTTCCAGGCAAGGAAGGCATGGGATGATGTATTGCGTGGCTGCAACTTGATGATCCAGTCTGCCAGCTGCACCATTTCGAAGTACTTGCCTTCGTCCTGCATTCTGCTGGAGCGCAGCCAGAGCAAGTCGGCCGCAAGCCCTCTGAAGCCACCTAACGCAACGCTGGTGAATGCCACCAGCGGCGGCGCGTTTTCCAGCGGGTCCGCGTCTGTAAGGTGCTTGTCATATCTGATGCCGTTCATTCTGCCTTGTACGGCTGACAATGCCAATATCAGCAGAATAAATGCGACTGCGAAGGAAAGTATGCGTATCGGTGTGCTTTTCATATAGGTTCCCCGTATGATGCCTTGTTGCTTCCTATTTCCTTATGACCAGGCCAAGTTCACGCTTGGAGAGTATCCAGATGCCGATGGCGGACATGATGCCCGTCTTCAGTATCAGCAGCGATATGAGCGAGTGAATGATTCGGCTTTTCTCAACCAGGCGGCCTCTTGCCAAGTCGGATGTGGCGTCAAGATCGTTTACGGACACGACTATGTTGCCCACGCCGATTGCCAGGTAGTGCGCCGAGCGGTCAAATACGTTTTTGTACTGGTATGCTCCGTCTGCCCCACGCAAAGGCGCGTCAATTGCAGCGCTGACGGACAGGCCGATCACAAGATATGCCACCGCCACGAATGCGGCCACTGGTGTTGAGAAGGCGGCGCTGACTGTGCATCCCAATGCCACCAGGAATGCGATCTGCAAGAGCGCCAGCAATATTGCGCGGCAGTAGTTGCCCAGGAACGATGATACCGCAATCAGCAGCACGGGACCGTCTTTCTCTTGGAACATGGCCGCGCTTGCCTCTGCACCACGCCAGACAGGTGCGCCCTTTTCTGGATTCAGGAACATGATGCTAACAGTATTTCCGTTCTTGGTGTCAATTGCCGCCTTGGAGATGGCTAGTTCCTGGAATGTGCCGCCCATGACTTCCATAAGGGCACCTGGCACATAACCTTCCTCTACGCCTGCTGGCGTATTGGGATCCTTGATGCTCCAGAGGCCAGGCATAGTCCTCTGGCTCAATGCCTGTGTCGAGCCTGAATACAGCCTGTAGCGTAGGTAGAGCCTGTCACCCTTGCCAGTTACATTGCGGAACTTCCAGAACTTCATTGCACCTGGCTGCACCTCGCCTTCCTTTGCCTGCAACTGCCTGTAAATCTCCCCCTTTGCCAGGTCTGGCTTCATGTCCTTGAAGTCAGTTGCCTTGCGGCGCTTGTACTCCGATTCAATCTTGTCCCGCAGGTCCGCCTTGTCCGCCCTGAATTCCCTACGGCCGACGCGTATTTCCTTGTCCAACTGGGCGATTTCCTCCTTCGTGAACCTTCCATTCTTGGTTTCGCGATAGACACGGAACTGTATCAGACCATAGATTACAACGGCGGATACAAGCATGATGACGGCGTGCATGATGAAGATGCCTGTCCACTTGCCGAACCACAGTTTCCAACGGGGGCAGGGCTTGGATAGCACCAGGTGCACATTGTATGCCTCGATTTCACGGGATAGCTGCGAGCAGGACAGCCACAGCGCCGTGGTGGATATGAGCGCCACCACGATGCCCAGCGAGTATGTCAGCGATATCTGCACAAGGCCCTTTGCCGTGCCGTCCCCCGAGACGGTGGCAGGCAGCAGAAACACCGAGAGCAAAATCAGCACGCCCAATACATGGAACACCTTCGCCCGTATGGCAGATCGCATCGTCTGCCTGACTATTGCTAGAAATGACTTCATTTAAAATCCTGCGTTGTTTTGTGTCACTTTTAGTATTGAATGGCATAACATAATAAACTCCTCTGTCTTTGCCAATATGCAAAACGATTTTTTATTTCATTAGGACGTTATGTTTCCATTCCCCCCTGGCTTTGCAAAACAACAGCCGTTTGGCTCACATCAATAAATCCATGTTCGCGGCCATGAGCCGCGAACTCAGGACGTTGGATTGCCAAAAGCAATTGAGGGCACACTGTCCA
>JAFSTJ010000793.1 GCA_017450525.1 Victivallales bacterium
ATCAGATAAAGAAAGTTTTCAAATGCACTGGTATCACAGAATATTGCCAGCAGCACGCCTATCACGCAGACAACAGCCGCCACCAGTTTACGCGGGAGACTTGACAAAATGCTCTCGCTGCTGACTGCGGCGGAATATACGTCCAGGAACGTTGTGGTCACAGTTGAAAGCACCACGATTAGCACGGCCCCCAGTCCAAGTCCTGCCTTGACCATGATTGAGGCGATTTCACTCTCACCTGAATAAATGGCAGCGGCCATGCCGATGATGTACATCCAGCAGGATACTACAAAGTAAACTGACGAACTTGCCAGGCTGCTGAGTTGTGGACGCTTGGAATTGCTGGTATAGTCAGCGATCAATGGCAGCCAGGAAACAGGCATTGCAATGGACAGTTCCAGCGCGTCTCCAAAACGCATTGCCTCGCCACTGGCAGCCGCCCCGCTGCCGCCAAACACCAGTCTTGACAGCACGATAGACAGGCCAAACAACAATACCACGGTCACAATATTGAGTTTCTCGAAAACTCCAATACCAGCGAACACCCATACCAGAATAAGCGCGCCGATTATCACGGCCCACACCCATTGGCCGCAGGAGAATGCATATGCCACCTGTGAGGATGCCGCACCTGCGGCAATCATGACTGCAGTCCATCCCACCAATTGCAGCACGTTCAATGTGGCGAATACCTGCCCTCCCCTCTCACCAAAGGTGAGTTTTGCCGTTTCCATTGCGCTTCTGGTGTACCTTGCGCCAAGAAGTCCTGCGCAATGCAATAGAATACAGCCGATTACATGCCCTATGACGATTGCGGCAGTGCCCTTGAGAATCCCCAATGGGGCGAACAGGGTTCCTGTCAGGATTTCTGCGATTGAAACTGCGGCGCCAAACCAAACTAAACTGTCGCCGAACACGCTGGTTTTCTTGTTTTCTTCTGTCATCCTTTTCTCCCGCCAGCCTCGGGAGTGGGAAAAGCATATATAAAATACGTTCCTGGCTTCCTACGCTGACATTACTCAGTTCAGGTTCTTGGGTATGATCTCAGCCGCGCTTCAGGCGCAGCACCCCAGGGAATCTATGTTTTCTATCCACAGATTTTCACAGATTCTCACATATTTCTGTGTAAATCTGTGCCAATCTGTGGATAAAATATAGTATTAGTAGTTTTCTGGCTCAATCTGGAAATAGGCCTGTGGATGGAAGCAGACAGGGCACTGCTCGGGGGCCTTTTCGCCGACGTAGATGTGTCCGCAGTTGCGGCACTGCCAGCGGTTCTCGCCGACCTTCACCCATACTTCTCCCTTCTTGATGTTCTCAAGCAGCTTCAGGTAGCGTTCCTCGTGGTGCTTTTCAATGGCGGCAACGCCCTCAAACTGCTTCGCTATTTCCTCAAAGCCTTCTGCACGTGCCTCTTCGGCGAACTTCTTGTACATTTCGGTCCATTCCTCATGCTCGCCAGCAGCAGCGGCTATAAGATTTGCAGCGGTATCGCCAATGCCACCAAGGCGCTTGAACCACAGTTTTGCATGTTCCTTCTCGTTTTCGGCTGTTTCCAGGAAGATTGCCGCTATCTGCTCAAAGCCTTCCTTCTTCGCCTGGGAGGCGAAATACGTGTACTTGTTGCGGGCCTGTGATTCTCCTGCGAACGCGAATGCCAGATTTGCCTCAGTCTTGCTTCCTTTCAAGTCCATCTTGTGCCTCCGATTTGGATTGTTTGTATTTGCACTGCAAATGCAGCGCTTAAAAACTGTTGCATAATTTAAGACAAATAGAGCATTTTTCAATGACTAATTTTACAGGAAACGTTTTGAAACAATGGCAATCAATTATAAATTACGCAGTTATACAACAGAGGTAATTTCAAAACTATTACTTTTGCCTTATGAAACCTTGCCTTCACTATAGTTTTCCTACAGGAGCAGCAAGGGGGACGGGGGGGGCGCATCATCCCGTCGGTCGTAATTATGCAATTACCTCAACATAAAAGAAGGATTACATTGATTATGGGAAGAGGACTATTGAACTTAAAGAGTGCGGCGGCATTGCTGGACATGGAGGAAGGCAAGCTCCGCACCATGGCAGTACAGGGCGAGATTGACCACATCATGCGCGGGGACGCTTATTTCTTCGAGCAGGAGAAACTGGACCTTTGGAAGACAAATCAGATTATCGCCAAGAGCAAAAGCGACAACTCACAAGGCGCAGACCAGGAGCCATTGCCCATCCCTGAAGGCTGCGTATGCGCTAATCTGCCTGGCACCACAAAGGCAGGCATTCTCAGAGAACTCACAAACCTAGCCGAAAACAGCGGCTTTCTTTATGACCCAGAGGACTTCAGGCATGAATTGGAACGCAGAGAGGAGCAAGGCACCACCAACATGGGGGAAGGCATTGCAATTCCACACCCGCTCACCAGAGATGAAGGCTATTTCAGCGAGGACTTTGTATGCATCGCAAAACTTGCACGCCCCTCGTATTTCAATTCAGCGCCAGACGGTTCCATTACCGAACTGCTAATTCTGTCATGCAGCCTTGACAGCGCCAGACACATAAAAATGCTGAGCCGCATCAGCAGAATCTGCGGCGTCAAGAACTTCATGGAAAACATCCGCAATGCGGAGACTGACGAGGAACTGCTCCAGGTATTCAGAGACGCCGAAAAGCAATGCAAATAGATGATGAACAATACATGTGCTGTGCATTGGAGGAAGCGCAGTTGGCGTTCCAGGAAGGCGAGGTTCCCGTCGGTGCCGTAATCGTACGAAATGGCGAGATTCTGGCAAAAGCGCACAACAAGGTGGAGGCGCTCAAACAGGGGACTGCCCATGCCGAACTGCTTGCCTTGCAGGCAGCTTCCGAAAAACTAGGGGCATGGAGGCTGGACGACTGCACAATGTACGTCACAAAAGAACCATGCCCCCAATGCGCTGGAGCAATGGTGAACTGCCGACTGGCAAGACTGGTGTATGGCTGCGGCGATCCCGTATTCGGCGCGGCAGGGAGCAAACTGGACGTGCTGGCAATTCCAGGCTATCTCCACAATGTGCAATGCACACCAGGAATACTTGCCGACGAGTGCCTGCGCCTTATCAAGGACTTCTTTAGGCAAAGGAGGGTATCCAAAAAATGAAAGAGGATTTCATCTGGTCACTTGAAAGGCAGGCCATCTTCATGCGCTGCGCCAGAGCATATTTTTACCTGCGCGGCCAGGATGACGCAATAGCCAGGCAACTGTCGCATCTGCAGTCACTGGAAGCATGGACTGGCAATATGATACGCAAGTCCCTTGCACAGGCCTTGGCGCAATGCGCCTCGAATGGTCAAATGCCAAGCAAGGAGGAACTTCAGCAAATCGCCTTGAAGAACATGCGTGAAAGTTGGATGGAATACCTGAATGGTGCATGGAAGGAACAGCCCGAAACAAACACAAACATATTTGAATTGTACTACGGTAACGGCAAGGAATACGGCACTTTGCGTAAACTGCCCCAAGAGGCCACAGACAACGCAAAGCAACAAATTCTGGAGGCTATGGACACATTCCATTTCTCGCCTTTCATAAAATCCATTTCCGAATTGGACAGGAGCGCCTGGTCTTTTCCATCAAAAAAGGACACGTTCCGCATCGGAGATGTCAATGTTCAGGAGCCACCTGACTTCATTTACAGAGAAAAAGACGGCACAATGACCACCCTGTTCTGGACGCTTGGCAACGAGGAAAGGGCATTCCTCCGCATAAGACAGGCATGCCACAAGATATTCGCCATGGAAAAATATTCCCTGCCCGCAAATCAGGTAAATGTAAGCACCGTATTCCTCAACGACGGGGGGCGTGGCAGAACCTTCATTGTAACCGAAGGCGACCTGAATACCGCCAGGCAGCAGATACTCAAGGGAGCAGAAGCCATGCTCGCCAAGGAAAAATCCAGCCAGGCGAAAGACGACTATCCACCGAGGCCAGAGGATTCTTGCCAGAACTGCAACTTCAAGAGGCTGTGCCTGGACAACTAAATGGCAGATGACGAACTTACATACGAGCCACTAGAGCAGCCTGGCAAGGGCAAGAAGAAACCCATGAGGAAGACGCCCATGCCAAGGCAGGCACAGCCCAAAGCGCCTCGTGAAAGGACTGTCCTGCCCCAGTCCCCTGCCCTGCAAAAACTCCTGCAAATGCAGGCGGAGAAGAAAAGCGACTCCTCCCTCAAGCAGGAGATTCTGTATGTAATACGACTGGACCAATGCAATCCAAGGGAAACACAGTCACCCACCATCAGGATAGAGACATGGTGGCGCAACACTGGCGAAGGCGACAAGCAGCCAAAGCAACTCTACCTGGACGAAAACACACTTGCGCCAACGCCTAATGATGCAAAACTCTTTGCACTCCTGCTGAAAATTGCGTCTCGCGCCAGTTCATTCGGCTTTGATTTGCCCACGGCATATCTGGAGCAATTCGGCATAGCCGCCTCCAATGGCACCCTGCGTGCGGTCATCACGGAAAATGGTGCCCGCAAAATGCGGCGCATGTCATTCTCGCAGGAGAAGGCGGTACTGAAAATCGCATCGCAATTGCTGCCCAGCGGGAAATATGAGGTGATTCCATATCTGGTACAAGGCGAAACTGCCTTGTCATTCAGCACCATATCCCACATTTTCCAGCCGCCATGGCATCCACCGCTTCCAAGAAAGGCAGCCTTCGTGATTAGCGAAAACCAGATCATCCAGGCGGATATGCTGGGAGGTGCATGCCTTCTGGGACCTTTCACGGGACGACATTCCCTGGAAATGGATGTATCCGAGGCGGAACGCTTCACATTCAATCTCACCAGCACCACTGAACTGCCGATACAAGACGCGCCAGGTGGGCAGCAGTTGACACAATTGCAGGCATTGCCAACTGGACAGTTATACGTGCGCACCGCAAAATACCTGCTGGGTGACAAGGAAATGCTGCACTGCGAGGTGTCCTTCGCATACGGTAACTTCACCATAGAAGACAATGTCTCCGACATGCCAGAAATGCGCATCACACGTGGAACTACTGTGATTTTGCGAGATGCACTGGAGGAAAACCGCCTTAGAACACGCCTGAACCAACTTGGCTTCAGATATAACAAAAGCCCAGTCAGAGAGGAAATCGGCTGGTAACTGGAGCCCGCGCTGTTGGACAAGGCGGTAAGAACCCTGGTAATGGAGGGATGGAAGGTCAATGCCCAGGGCAAGTCATACAGCAAGCCAACAGTGAAAATGCCCTCGGTCAGTTCAGGACTGGACTGGTTTGAAATGTCGTCTGGCATATCCTTCGACGGCAAGGAAATACCCGTGCCAGAACTGCTGTCCGCCTGCAAGAACGGAGGCAATACAGTTGTGCTGGACGATGGCACATACGGCATTCTGCCTGAAGAATGGCTCCTCAATTTCACGGCGCTGACGCAATTGGGCGAGGTCCACAGCGAAAAACTGCGCTTCAGAATACAGCAAGCCACCATAGTCAATGCCTTGCTAGACCAGCGCCTGGCCGAGGCAAGCCAGGAAATACGCACCGCCCTGGCAGAACTAGAGGCAGTTGAGACACCAGCGCCCGCAAAGGCGCCTGCCTCGTTCAACGCCACATTGCGCCAATACCAGGAGGTGGGCCTTGGCTGGCTCATGGCAATGCAGAAGGCGCATCTGGGTGCCTGTCTGGCGGACGATATGGGACTAGGCAAGACCGTGCAGGTCCTTGCCCTGCTGGAGGATGTGCGCCTCCGCCCCCATCACATGCCTTCCCTTGTGGTACTGCCCTTTTCCCTCATATTCAACTGGCAGGAGGAATGCAGGAAGTTCGCGCCTCAGATGAAATCTCTTGTGCATCTTGGCGCAGGCCGCAGAATCAGCCAGGAACTGTTCAACAAATACGACATCGTATTCACCACATACGGCACATTGCGCAATGACGCTCCCAAAATGGGCGGCATCGACTTTGAATACTGCATTCTGGATGAATCACAGAACATAAAGAACCACGATAGTTCCAGCGCACAGGCGGCACGCTGCATCAAGGCGCACCACAGAATCGCCATGACTGGCACGCCAATTGAAAACAGCCTGGCAGAGCTTTTCAGCCAACTGGATTTCCTGAATCCAGGCATGTTCAATATCTCAGCCTTCCTGAAAAAGTCCCAAGCATCTCTTGAGGCATTGCGCAATGGAGTGAAGCCCTTTATTCTGCGCCGCACCAAGCAGGAGGTGGCAAAAGACCTGCCGCCAAAGACGGAGCAACTGCTGTTCTGCAATATGGAAGACGATGAAAAGGCACAGTATGACCAGTTGCTGGCATACTACCAGAAAGAACTGTTCGGAGATGACAACAGCAAGCCCCAGGACATGCAGGTGCTAGCGGCGCTCACGCGCCTGCGCCAGGCGGCCTGCCATCCTGGCCTGCTTAATCCAGCCAAGTCAAGCGAGAGTTCCGCAAAACTGGAATTGCTTCTGGAAAATCTGGAGGCAGTGGTTTCCGAGGGGCACAAGGCGCTGGTGTTCTCACAGTTCACATCTTTCCTGAAAATAATCAGGGCACGCCTTGAGAAACTGGACATAGGATACTGCTATCTGGATGGCGAGACCAAGGACAGGGCGCAACTGGTGGCGTCATTCAGCAACGATGCAGAGAAAAAGGTGTTCCTGATTTCGCTGAAGGCGGGCGGCGTAGGCCTTAACCTGACTGCGGCGGAATATGTGTACCTGGTGGATCCATGGTGGAATCCTGCCGCAGAGGCACAGGCAATAGACCGCGCATACCGCATCGGCCAGACCTGCCCTGTATTCGCATACAGACTGGTCACAAAGGACACCATCGAGGAACGCGTAATGCAACTGCAAAACGCAAAACGACGCCTGGCAGACACAGTCATCAATGAAGGTACTGGCCTGCCAGCAAAACTCAACAAAGAGGACTTGAGGGCACTGCTTAGTAGTGGATAGTGGACTGTGGACAGTGGACTGTGTACAGTTAGGTGCGCGGGGCGACAGCCCCGCGGAACAAAGGATTGATTTTATATGTTTCCGACAATTGTAAAAGTAGATTATTCGGTACTGCGAGATAATTACCTGGCAATACAACGGGCATTTCCCGACAAGACGCTGGCGCCAGTCATCAAGTCTGACGCATACGGTCATGGCATTATAGAAACCGCCAGGACATTCCTAGACGCTGGCGCTAAAATACTGACGGTGTTCCGCTTGGAGGAGGCGGAAAACCTGCGCCGCAATGGCATAGCCGCACATATTTGGGTGTTACTGGGACCGCTGCAATTCGAGGCAGAGCGTGCCACACGGCTGCAGAATATCACATACGGCATTTTCTCACTGGAACAGGCACAGGCATTGTCACAAGCATGTGTTGCGGCAGGCAACAAGGCAAATGTACATATCGCCATTGACACAGGCATGAGCAGGCTGGGATTTACGCCAGATGATGCCCCCGCCGCAATTGCTGCACTCCTTGCATTGCCAGGTATTACATTGAAGGGCGCCTACTCGCATTTCGCAACTGCTGCAGAGCCAAACTCCGCATTGGCGCAAAGGCAGGTGGCTGCATTCCGCAGCGTGATTTCCGCCCTACCCCCGCAATGCAATGAAAACCACTGCTGTGCATCGAATGCATTGCTGAATAATCTGCTTCCAGAACTCAAATATGCCCGTCCTGGCATCTGCCTCTATGCGGAATCATTCTTGCCAGGCGAAACAACACCATTGACTCAGGATGCAATGTCACTGACCAGCGAAGTTGTCTCCATCAAAAAACTGCCCAAGGGAAGCAGCATCTCATACGGCGCCATCCATACGCTGGAAAGGGACAGTATCGTGGCAATCGCACCTCTCGGCTACGATGATGGACTGCTGCGCTGCCTTTCAGACAAATTCCAAGTGCTAATACATGGTCAGCGAGCAAATCAAATGGGACGTATCTGCATGAGCATGATAATGATTGACGTGACGGACATTCCAGACGTAAAAACAGGAGACCAAGTCGTTATCATGGGACGGCAGGACAACGAGAAAATAACTGTCAATGAACTGACCGCCATAGCAAACACAACACAACATGAATATCTCTGCGCATTCGGGCGGCATAGGCAGTAGCGACGGCGTCTCGACGTCGCACCAGTGGCTCACCTCATCGTCAGTACAGCAACTATTGTAACAACAAAAACATGCAATATAAACACATACACTTCACAGGAATAGGCGGCGTCGGAATGACGGCACTGGCGCACATTGTACTGGACATGGGCTGCTCCGTCAGCAGCTCGGACATAGCCCCTTCAGCAAACATAGACGCATTGCGCAAACGCGGTGCGAATATCATTCTTGGTCACGGCACTGTCCCCAAGGAAACGCAGTTGCTGGTCTATTCCTCGGCAGTGCCTGAAAGCGATGCGGAGCGTCTCCAGGCAAAGGAAGCCGCCATTCCCCAAATGCGCAGGGGCGATTTTCTTAACCTGTTGGCAGAGAACTTCCCGATAAGAGTGGCAGTGTCAGGCTCCCATGGCAAAACCAGCACATCCGCCATGATTGCACACATTCTAAAATGCTGCGGCAAGAATCCTGGCTTCTGCGTGGGCGGTACAGTCAATGGGTGGGAACGCCCATCCTCCGCAGGAGACCAATCAATTCTGGTGACCGAAGTGGATGAAAGCGACGGCACACAGGCACGCTTCCCCGCAACACACGCCATTGTGCTAAATATCGATGACGACCATAGTTGGGCTCTGGGCGGCACGGAAGCACTGGAGCAGTGCTTTATATCCCTTTGCAAGAATGCACAGCACATCATCACCTGGAAATCAGAGGCGACGCAAAGGCTATTTGGTGACAAGGCAAATTGCCTTCTGCTTGACAAACCAATTACGGCAGATGGCTTGTACGGAACGCACACCAAGACAAATGCCGCCGTGGCAGTAAGGCTCTGCACATTGTTGGGCATTGACGCGGCGCAGGCAATCGCCACGCTTGCCTCATTCCCTGGAGTTTCTAGACGCCTCTCTGAACGCTACCGCACTCCCGACGACAGCATTGTCCTTGTGGAGGACTACGCCCATCACCCAACCGAACTTGAAGCAACTCTCCAGACACTTGAGGAAAAATATCCAGGACGCAAGATAGTTGCGGTATTTCAGCCACACAGAATGGAACGAGTTGAACGCTATGGCGCACGCTTCGCCAACGCACTTTCAAAATGCGCCTGGGTCGGTCTGGTGGAAACCTTCGGTGCCTGGCGCCAGGACAATCAACACGCTGACATAAAAACTCTGTTGCTTGATCAAATCAAGGCACCAGCCATACTCCTTCCCCTGAAGCCAGACAAAATCGCCGCCACCGCCGCCGATGCCAGCAAAAACCTTGCACCTGCAGTCCTGGCAGTCATCGGCGCTGGCGATATAACTAAATGCATACAACCACTAATAACCAAACTTCAAACCTTAATCCAGAGCCACTGAGTTTTTTTTATCCACAGATTGTCGCAGATTTTCACAGATTTAATTGTTTGAAACAGTGACACGGAAACATAAAGACACACTAATGTTTACCTTGGATTTCACGAAAACGCTGAAGCAGCGCGGATTTCATTTTTATCCGAGGAAGCAAAACTCGTTTTGCTTCCTCGGATAAAACAAGAAATCATCGGTCCTTTAGGACTTTCGAAAAATCCAAGGTGTTGCTCTTTCTCTGCGTCTCTGCGCTTCTGCGTCTCTGCGTTAAAAATCTGTGATAATCTGTGTCAATCTGTGGATAAAAACAATAATCCTGTAATACAACAACACACCATGCAAACAATTG
>JAFSTJ010000794.1 GCA_017450525.1 Victivallales bacterium
CCATATTGAAGAGCAAAACTTTAAAAAACTCTGCGCCTCTGCGTCTTTGCGCCTCTGCGTTAAAAACGAGCGTCTCTGCGTTGAATTAATGGTTTAGGGCTGCCTGGATTAGGCCCACGAAGAGTGGATGCGGTGTGAATGGACGGGATTTGAACTCGGGGTGGAATTGGCATCCAATGTAGAATGGATGTTCTGGCAGTTCCACCATTTCCACAAGGTTGCCGTCGGGACTTGTGCCGCCAACCTTAAGTCCTGCGGAAACCAGTTTTTCCTTGTAGTCGTTGTTGTATTCAAAGCGGTGCCTGTGCCGTTCTGATATTTCCTCCTTGCCATATAGTTTTGCAGCTAGGCTGCCATCCACCAGGCGGCATGGATATGCGCCCAGGCGCATGGTGCCTCCTTTTGCGGAAATACCGCGCTGCTCAGGCATGAAATCAATTACTGGATGTGCAGTATCTGGATTGAATTCCGTGGAATCCGCATCTGCAAAACCCAGCACATTCCTGGCATATTCAATCACCATGCACTGCATTCCAAGGCAAATGCCCAGGCATGGTATCTTATGCTCGCGGGCATAACGCAACGCGGCCACTTTGCCAGCAATGCCGCGCACACCGAAGCCGCCTGGCACGAGAATGCCGTCATAGCCTTCCAGTTTTGTGCAATCCTGCTCCAGTTCCTCCGCTTCCAGCATGTCGCATTCCACCTTGGCCTGCAAGGCGATGCCCGCATGCGCGAAGGATTCAAATATGCTCTTGTACGCATCCCGCAACCCTGCATATTTGCCTACCATGGCAATGCGGCATTTTCTGGCGGGGTGCAGCACACGGTCCAACAGCCAGTGCCAGTCGTCCAGTTTGCTATCCCTGACTGGCAATCCGAGCAACTTCAGAACCTTGGCGTCCATTCCACGCTCGGCAAGTTCCTGTGGCACCTCGTATATGGAATGCTCCACATCCTGCTCTTCTATCACCATTTCATCAGGCACATTGCAGAAAAGCGACAACTTGCGGCGCTGCTCGTCCTCAATGGGATTCTCCGTCCTGCACACCAGCATGTCGGGGAATATGCCTATGCTATGCAGAATGCTGACGGATTGCTGGCTCGGCTTGGTCTTCATCTCGCCAACCGACTTGATATATGGCACTAGCGTCAAGTGTATGACAATAGCATTGCCAATTCCTGCCTCGTTTTTGAACTGGCGAATCGCCTCCAGGAACGGCAATGATTCTATGTCGCCCGCAGTGCCGCCGATTTCAGAAATGACAATGTCGATGCCTGGCTTGGCGGCGCTGCGTACAGCGGCCTTGATTTCATCCGTGATATGGGGTATCATCTGGACTGTCGCCCCAAGATATGCGCCTTCACGCTCGCGGGCTATGACGCTGCTGTATATTTTGCCGCTGGTGTAGTTGCTGTGACGGTCACAGGACACGCCCGCAAAGCGTTCATAGTGCCCCAAATCCAAATCTGTCTCCGTGCCATCATCAGTCACATAGACTTCCCCATGCTGGTAGGGGGACATGGTTCCAGGATCCACATTCAAGTATGGATCGAATTTCTGCATTGCGACTGAATAGCCGCGGGATTTCAAAAGATAAGCCAAACTGGCCGCAGTTATGCCCTTACCCAATCCGGACACAACACCGCCCGTAATGAAGATATGCTTTGTCATGATTCGCCAAAATGTTGTTTTTATTTAGGGATATAGCAATTTATATGCCAATAATTCCGTTAATATCCTTCCTTGTACTCGGCACTTCTAATACATAAAATGTAAATATAAAAGAATTACAATACATTTTTTGTAATAATACAATCAAAAAATGGCGCATCCACCTGCGGGAGCCCGCAGCCAGATGCGCCAAATCACCTATCAGGATTTATTCCATACGGCCTGTGTATTCGTCCAGGTTGTCTTTCTTCTTTTGATCCTTGAAGAATTTATCCGATGCCTCCCTATTGGCCTTGGTGATATTGCCAGCCTTGCCAACATACTGCACGGCAAACAACTTCAACTGCTTCTTATGCCAGTTCACGTAGCAACTTGTCTGCCAGGCACCGCCATGGCCGAACCACTCTTCTTCCCCGTCCTTGACAGGCGCATTAAGGCCAAGCGAATAGCCACCCAACCCATCTGGACGCGTTGATGTCGCTAGTATGGACTTCACAGTTTCCTCCTTGAGAATGCGCACGCCATTGTCGCCGACACCAAGGTTCATCAGCATCTTGTAGAATTTCAACTGGTCGCGCACTGTGGTCCACAATCCAGCACCTGCCGAGGAAAACACGCGGTCATCGTTGTATGGCTTCTGCATTGCGGCATTCTGCTCCACCCATTTTGCGGGCTGCCCTTGCTGAATGTTGTAGATTTCAATCTTCTTGGAGAGTTGCTTGTCTGTGGGCCAGAATGTGGTTTCATTCATGCCAAGTGGATCCAGCACACGCTCCTGCAGGAAGGCTTCCCAGCGCTTTCCTGTGATGACTTCCACAACTGCCGCACCAATGTCAATGCCCACATTGGAGTATTTGGCCTTCGTGCCTGGCTCAAACGCTATCGGAATGGAGGATGCCATCACCGCCACGGAACGCAATGGCATGCGACGGGACCAGCCGCCCATGGACGTGTACTTAGGCAGCTCAAAGCCAAATCCGCCTGTATGGTTCATGACCATCCTCACAGTCAGAGTATTCTTGGCCTTGACCAGCGTCCTGACGCCGTCCTTGTTGGATTGCTCAATCCACAGCTCCTTGAATTCTGGGAGATATTTCGACACAGGGTCGTCCAGGGACAATTTTCCTTCCTCGACAAGAATGGCGATAGTCACGCCGCAGAACCCCTTTGTCTGCGAGCACTGCATGTAATGGTCGTCAATGGTTATTGGCCTCTTTGTGCTGACATCGGCATAGCCTATGCAGGCAGTTTCCTGAACGCCCTTGTCATAATACACGCAGACTGCGCCAGGCATCTCACCTGAATCCACAAATTTCTGCAATGCATCCTTTGCGTATGAAGTACCAGAATCAATTACGCCAGCATCCTTGACACCAGAAACACTAACGCATCCAGCCAGCAATACGGACAAACCCAACGACAACAAAAATCTCTTCATATTCATTTCTCCTTGTTATTTTTGCGACACGCCTATAAAACAAACAACAGGTAAAAGATAATGGAAGCCGCCAGCTATTCAAATTGTTTTTCACAAAAACGTAATCGGTCACACCCACTGGGACTAATGGGACAAATGGGACAAATGGGACTAATGGGACTTATGGGACTTATGCGACTTAGGCGATGCAATTTCCCATTAGTCCCATTAGTCCCATTTGTCCCATTTGTCCCATTAGTACCA
>JAFSTJ010000795.1 GCA_017450525.1 Victivallales bacterium
AATCTGTGGTAATCTGTGAAAATCTGTGGATAAATAATAAGTCTCTCTGGAGCAAAAGAGTACAGAAAAGTCACAAATGGTGTTATATTACTGCACTTTTGTTTCAACTCGCATAAAATAAAGGAAAAATCAAATGGCAGACATTATCAGCATGGGGCCAAATGGCCTGGTTGTAGGAAACAATCCAATAATTCCATTCATTGAGGGAGACGGCACAGGGCCAGACATCTGGCGTGCTACGCAGACCGTGGTGGATGCGGCGGTGCAGAAGGCATACGGCGGCACACGCAAGATTGAGTGGAAGGAAGTGCTGGCAGGCGAAAAGGCATTCAACAAGACTGGCGAATGGCTGCCTGAAGAAACTTTGCAGGCTTTCAAGAAGTACCTGGTTGGTATCAAGGGACCTTTGACAACGCCTATCGGCGGAGGCATGCGCAGTCTCAATGTGGCGATACGCCAGCAGTGTGACTTGTATGTGTGCCTGCGTCCTGTACGCTGGTTCGAAGGCGTGCCTTCACCTGTGAAGCGCCCCGAACTTGTGGATATGGTGATTTTCAGGGAAAATACAGAAGACATCTATGCGGGAATAGAGTTCGTCTCTGGCAGTCCAGAGGCCGTGAAACTGACCTCGTTCATCAAGGACAATTTCCCTGAAAGATATGCCAAGATTCGCTTCCCCGAGACCAGCGGAATTGGCATCAAGCCTGTCTCAAAGGACGGGACACAGCGCCTGGTGCGGGCTGCCATAAATTATGCCATCGAGAATGACAGGTCTTCCGTCACGTTGGTGCACAAGGGCAATATCATGAAATATACCGAAGGCGCGTTCCGCGACTGGGGATATCAGTGCGCACGTGAGGAGTTCGGCGCTGTGCCTATTGACAATGGCCCATGGTGCACTATGAAGAATCCACGCAATGGTAAGGAAATAGTAATAAAAGATTGCATTGCAGATGCATTATTGCAGCAGATTTTGACACGTCCTGCGGAATACAGCGTAATAGCCACGCTGAACCTGAATGGCGACTACATTTCCGATGCGCTGGCTGCCTGCGTTGGCGGCATTGGCATTGCACCTGGCGCCAATATCAACTACACAACAGGCTGCGCAGTTTTTGAGGCAACCCATGGCACAGCCCCGAAATATGCCAACCAGGACAAGGTGAACCCAGGCAGCCTGATTCTCTCCGCGGAGATGATGCTGCGCTTCATGGGCTGGAAGGAAGCTGCGGATGCCATTATCCGTGGCATTGAGAAGACTATCGCGAACAAGACCGTGACCTACGACTTCGAGCGCCTGATGGAAGGCGCAACCAAGGTGAGTTGTTCCGAATTCGGCAACTTGATTGCGGCTAATATGTGAAACCCCGCGGCTTTTGCCGCGGGCACCCGATGGTTTGGTGCGCGGGGCGAAAGCCGCGCGAAAATAGGAGACATAAAATGGGAAACAAGCGTATTCTGGTGACTGGCGGTGGCGGCTTCCTTGGGTCATACCTTTGCGAAAAGCTGCTTGAGGCTGGCAATGAGGTGATTTGCGTTGACAATCTGTTCACGGGCAGCAAGCGCAACATCTTTCATTTGATGGGCAATCCCCGCTTTGAATTCTTGAGGCATGATGTGACGTTCCCACTGTACGTGGAGGTTGACGAGATATACAACCTTGCCTGTCCCGCATCGCCGATACATTACCAGAAGAATCCTGTGCAGACTGTGAAGACCTGTGTGCATGGTGCAATCAATATGCTGGGGCTTGCGAAACGCGTTGGTGCGAAGATATTGCAGAGTTCCACTTCGGAGGTCTATGGCGATCCGTCAGTTCATCCCCAGGTTGAAGAATACTGGGGCAATGTGAATCCAGTGGGCTTGCGTTCTTGCTACGACGAGGGCAAGCGCTGTGCTGAGACCTTGTTCCATGCCTACTGGCTGCAGACGAAACTGCCAATAAAGATAGTCCGCATTTTCAACACATACGGTCCCAGAATGCATCCCAACGATGGGCGCGTGGTCAGCAACTTCATTTTGCAGGCTCTCCAGAACCAGGACATCACCATTTATGGCGAAGGCAACCAGACACGAAGTTTCTGCTACAGGGACGATCTGGTGGACGCCATGATGCGCATGATGGCCACGGGCAGTGACGTGACTGGCCCTGTCAATATCGGCAATCCAGGTGAGTTTACTATACTGCAGCTGGCTGAAATGGTGATTGAACTGACTGGCTCCAAGTCAAAGATTGTGAAGAGACCGCTTCCTGCTGACGATCCAAGGCAGCGCAAACCAGACATCAGCAAGGCAAAGGCTTTGCTGGGCTGGGAACCAAGCACTCCATTGCGTGAAGGCTTGACCAAGACCATTGCTTACTTTGACCAGTTGCTCAAGGAAGATCCAGAGTATTGAATGTCGTAGCATAGGCACAGAGTTTTTATTATCCACAGATAAACACATATAAACACAGATTATGTGAAAGGAGGTAATTTCAAAACTAGCGCATTTTGATGATAGTTTTGAAATTACCTCAGAAATCTGCATAAAAAAAACAGAGGTAAATAACAATGCTAGAGATTACAAATTTAAGGGATGGCGCGGTTTTGGACCGCAATTTCGGCAAGGAGACAGAGGCGGGACTGGAGATTGAGGTGCAGGGCATTGCCTCGTCCCAGGCATTCGTGACAATAAATGGCGTGCCTGCTGAAAAATGCGACCGCAACTTTTCAGGCAAGGTATTGCTGGACAAGAAGTTGAACAAGGTGACTGTGGAGGCGGATGACGCCTTCGGGATCAGGAGCCAGACAATAACCCTGGCATACGACAGGAATTCATTCAAGCGCTACAACTTCTTCATTGACGACTGCTCCTTCTTCCTGAGGGAATTGGCGCTTAACAGGCCAAAGTCACTGTTTGACCAGTTCTTTCTGGGCGGACTGAAGAAAATCCACGATGCATACGGTAGCAAGTTCACGCTGAATCTCTTCTATCATGACGATCATCATGACTTCTGCATTGCGGACATGCCAGATTGCTACAAGGGCGAGTTTGCTGACAATGCGGACTGGCTGAAGATGTCATTCCATGCAAAGAGCGAGTTCCCAGACAGGCCATACCAGAGCGCGGATGCAGCAACGCTTGGGGCGGACTACGATTTGCTGAAGAGCGAGATACTGCGTTTTGCAGGCGAAAACAGCTTTATGAGGCCGTTGGTGATTCATTGGGGTATGACGAATCCCGAGAACTTCTGCGCTTTGAAGGAGCGTGGCGTGAATCTTCTGACAGGCGGCTATATTGGCAGTATTTCACATATCGGCGAAACTCACAATTGGCGCGTGACCGATATCGGATACCAT
>JAFSTJ010000796.1 GCA_017450525.1 Victivallales bacterium
ATCAAAGGCGTTCTTCTATGCGGGAAACACTGGCTGCTTCGGCATTTTGGACAATTCAAGGAATCCGACGAAGCTGTACTATGGCCTGGAGGCATACGGCACATTAATGCGCTATCCTAAGCGTGTCTATGCAGAGCCTGACGTGCTGTCACCCCAGCTCCAGCATGATTTGTCCTCCCAGACGGGGGACTGCATGATACTGGCAGGCAAAAACGACAATGGCGATGGCGCAATACTGATTTCATATATGTTCAGCATCGACATTGAATTCCAGGTTGAGATACCTGGCCTTGACAACTACGATTTCAGCGTGCGCGTGGTGGACAAGAACAAGGACATGGACAACGCTGTTTTCACACGCCGCGGCGATACCCTTACCATCCGCAAATCATCCTATTGCGCAATCTACCTCATTGAACTATTCAAGAAGTAGTTCTCATTTATCCACAGATTTACGCAGATTTTCACAGATTTTATTCTGGAAACATATATACAAATCGCATAAAGGAAATCTGTGATAATCTGCGTAAATCTGTGGATAAGATAGAAAAATATGCTTTTAAAAGTGGACAGTTATTGTCCTCATTATTCAAACATCATTTGGAAGCCCATTGTCAGTGCAAAGCCAAGGAGTGCATTGTATACTTCCTTTGAGCGCTGAGAAAGTTCATCGTCCTGTCTTACCTGTACAGGTGCCATTTCAGAAGTGTTCTTGAGATTTAGTTTGCTTTCTTTGGGTTTGAGGTTTTCGGGGACAAGTATTCTTTGCCACTTGTCTGCCATGAAGAGGCGTTTTTCCGTTTCGTTGAGTTCGCAGCTCTCGATGATGATTGCATCACTGTAGAAGTTCATTAGCTTGAAGCCAGGTCGGTGGCTGCGGCCCAGAGATGGGCATACAATCTGCCGTAGCCCCAAATGCGTCAAATCAAGATCCAGGTGCAAATGCCCGCCTAATGCGGCCAGCACGTTTTTCTGCTCCTTTAGAATGCCCTCTACCTTTGGAGTGTCCAGGAATGTGGGGGGCCATAATGTTTCATGAAGCACGAACAGCGTGGGCTTTGTCGCGTTCCTAGCTAGGTCATCGCGAAGCCAAAACAAAGTCGCATCATCGAATTTGCAGCAACCTTCCCCGCTTTTTGCACGAGCGTCCAATGAAGTGAACACAAAATGGAACCCCTTTGCATCGAAAGCAAAATTCCTGCTGCCGAAGCCTTCAATGAAGCCACTGTACCAGTTGTCTCCGCAAATCACCTTGTATGGTATTTGCAGTTCGGAATCCAGCAAGGCCTTGAACCAGACATGCTTGCGTACCGTAGGCGGCTGCAGTTTCTGGTATTTTACACCATAGCAGGAAACATTGTCTCCAGTGAAAATTGCAAAGTCCGCCTTTTTCGCCCTGGCATAGCGGAAGGCAGCCTTCATTAATGGCAGCTGCTTTTTCGAGCTTATATGCGTGTCGCTGAACCACGCCACGCGGAACAACGGTTCATCATCCCTGTTAGCCCATTCAGGCTTGGCCATTGGCTTGATTTCGTATGATTTCGCAATCTCCATTAACCTGGAACGCTGCTCTTTCGAAATAGGCTTCTTCGGCATTGCAGGCTTTTCCTGAGTAGCAGGCTGCCCTTGGGCAACAGGCTGCCCTTGGGCAACAGGCTGCCCTTGGGCAACTGGCGTGTTCTGCGAATATGCAAAAAGGCAAATGGCAATGGCAAGGATGATGAATCGCATATTTGCTTGTCTCCTTGGCTTACAGACTTGCGAATGACTTGTCCAGCAGAGCGAGTGCCTCGTCCGCGACAGCGCGCGTCATAGTCAATGGCGGCATAAGACGCAGTACCGTCTCGCCTGCGGAAAGCACCAGGAAGTTGTTTTTACGGCAAGCGGCCACGGCTTCCTTGATCTTGTCGCCAAGGTCAACGCCTATCATGCAGCCCAGACCGCGCACTTCCTTGATGAAGGGATAGCGGGAGCGCATATTGGCAATGCTGGACATTATGTAGTTGCCCTGTTCGGTTGCGTTCTCAAGGACGCCATCCTTGTCAAATGCCTCGAATACGGCAAGTCCTGCGGCGCAGGCCAATGGCGTGCCGCCGAATGTGCTGGCATGGGTGCCAGGCGTCAGTACATCGCCATGCTCCTGCCTGACTTCGAACGCCGCCAGAGGAATGCCATTGCCCAGTGCCTTAGCCATGCTCATGGAATCTGGCACGATGCCGTAGTGGCTGTATGCGAATGGCTTGCCTGTACGCCCCATGCCGCACTGCACTTCGTCCAGCATCATCAGAATGCCTGCGTCGTCGCAAAGTTTGCGCAGTCCAGTCATGAACTCCTGTTTTGCGGGCATGACGCCGCCTTCGCCCTGCACTGGCTCCACCAGGACGGCTGCGGTCTTGTCGTTGATCAACGCCTTGATTGAATCCAGATTGTTGAAGTCAGCGAATTTGAAACCTTCTACATCTGGAGCAAAGCCCACGCGGTATTTTGAGCGGCCTGTGGCAGCCAATGTTGCAAGTGTGCGCCCATGGAAAGAATTGTCCATGGCTATGATTTCATAGCGACCGCCATGTGCACTGCCCCATTTGCGGGCGAACTTGATCTGCCCCTCGTTGGCCTCTGCACCGCTGTTGGCGAAGAACACCTTGCCGCCAAAGCTGTGCAAGGCAATCTGACGCGCCAGGGCGGGCTGGTTCTCATTGATGAACAAATTGGAAACATGCACCAGCTTAGCGGCCTGCTCCTGAATTGCCTTGGTCACCCGTGGATAGCAATGTCCCAGGCTGCACACGCCTATGCCAGTTGTGAAGTCGAGGTAGCGATTTCCATCCGCATCCCAGACGTATGCGCCCTCGCCTTTTACAAGGAGGGTGTCCCTGTTGTATGTATGCAGAACATATTGGTCCTGCCATTGCATGATTTCTTCTTTTGTCGCCATTGTAATTTCTCCTAATGTGTTACCTTATGTATGATTTCCTTGTCAAAAAAATTGATGCCCATGCCTGCGTCCACAGTGATTACCTGAGCATTTATGCCGCTGGACATGGGACTCAGCAGAAATGTCAGCACCCGCGCTGGCTCCTTGGTCTCCAATGCCCGCTTGCGTGGTATTGCCTTTTCCGCGAAGAGATATGCGTCTATGTAGCCTGGTATTCCCGCCGAAGCGGAGGTCCTAAGAAGCCCTGCGCCAACCGCATTGACGCGTATGTCTGGGGACACATTCTGGCTGAGGGACTTTGCCAGGAAGGCTATTGTGGCATCAAGTGCAGCCTTTACTGGTCCCATGTAGCCATAGTTCTCGCTGGCAATCCTGGTGGATGATATGCTCATCGCCACGATGGATGCGTCTGGCGCGAACATTCCCTTCAAGCAATCGCAGAAGGCTACCAGCGAGAAGCATGATATGTCAACTGCCTGGAGAAAATCCTGCTTGACTGTTGCATGGAATGGCTTAAGTCCCTGGCTGTAGTTGGCAAAGGCAATGGAGTGGACAAAGCCATTGATGACGCTGGTGAACTGCGCCAGCTTGCCTGGCAACGCCG
Organism: Victivallales bacterium; assembly: GCA_017450525.1. GTDB lineage: Bacteria > Verrucomicrobiota > Lentisphaeria > Oligosphaerales > Oligosphaeraceae > RGIG3456. The sequence goes on from JAFSTJ010000796.1 coordinate 3,540, forward strand.
CCATCTCTGCCTCATCCTCCACATTGCAGGTGACAGCCGCTGCCTCATTGCCGATAAGCGCTCTGTTCTTCTCCAGCAAATCATTGTCCCTGAAGACGTAGATGATCTTCGCGCCTAACTGCTGTAGTTCCTGTGCAACCGCCCAGGCTACGCTGCGGCGGTTCGCCACGCCTGTCAGCACAATGCACTTTCCCTCTAGATGAAGATAATCGCTGGCCATGGCTACTTCTTCCTTACAGAATATCCAAAATGCCCCAGCCTGCTGCCAAGCACAAAATACTCGCCATGGGAGAACGCCAACAGCTCCGCCTTGTCCAGACGCAGCTTGCCGCGCTTGTCCAGCAATTCCTCGGAGACATGCACTGCCTTGATTTCGGCTATGAACATGTCATGGGAACCTAGTTTCAGCACACGACGCACCTGGCATTCCATGTTGATCGGGCATTCCGCAATGCCTGGCGCCTTCACTATGTCCGATGGAAATGGCGTGAGCCTGCAATGTTCGAACTTGTCAAAGTCCCTGCCGCTTTTCACGCCGCACCAGTCTGTGGCGCGAGCCAGCTTGGCAGTGGTCACATTCACCACGAATTCGCCTGTCTTGCTGATGATCTCGTATGAGTAGCGGCTAGGCCGTATGGAGACGGACAGCAGCGGCGGCTCCGAGCACACGGTCCCAGCCCAGGCCAGGGTGATTATGTTGGGCTTGTAGTCCTTCGCCCCGCCGCAGCTGACCATGACGGCTGGCACTGGTGCCAGCATGGTGCCAGGCCTCCAGGAACGCTTGCGGACCTGGCTGTTGTCCTCCTCATCCAACCGCCTTGTAACAATTCTACGCTTCTTTTCCATCACGTATGAGCCTCTTTTGCTTCCAGCAATATAAAATTCGGCATAATATAAATCATAAAACAGCAAAACAAAAGTGGCCATGGCGAAAGAGGTGATTGTGTAATGGGTCTCGCCGTCGGGCAACATAATACTTGAAACGCTATTCTATCTATGGAGCAATTTTCAGCCAGCCAATATCCCAAGTATTGAATGGAAACTTTCTTCAATTCACTTTGCGCGGATGATATCCTGTATAATCGCCAGAATTCTTATGTGGTAACTTACCTAAACAATGGCTAGAAAGTCAATCTGTAAAGCCTCAAATCCTGAATATTCCAATAGAAAAACAATAGGAAACATTAGGGGAAATTTCAGGCAGAAGCAATGGAAATATGATGTTTTTCAAGTATAGTCTCTCCCGCAATTTCAAGATACTCCTATCCATGACATCAAATATCAGAATGAGGTGACAATGAAAATCAACCCAGATAAACTGCAGATCACGGATTTGCGCTTTGCGGACATAGACGGCGCACCCAAGCGCTGCACGCTGCTGAAACTCTACACGAACCAAGGCATTGTGGGCTATGGCGAGGTGAGGGACGCATCCAGCCGCACATACGCGGCCATGCTGAAAAGCCGAATCCTAGGCGAGAATCCCTGCAATGTGGAAAAGATATTCCGTCGCATCAAGCAATTTGGCGGTGATTCGCGGCTGGCTGGCGGCGTATGCGGCATTGAGGTGGCATGTTGGGACATAGCAGGCAAGGCATGGGGCGTGCCTGTATGGCAATTGCTGGGCGGTAAATACCGCGACAAAATACGCTGCTACTGCGACACGGATTCCGAAGGCGGTGGGCGCGACATGGGCAAGGCACTTAAGGAGCGCATGAAGCGCGGCTTCACATTCCTGAAAATGGATTTGGGTATTGAATTGCTGATGGACGTGCCAGGCGCACTTTGCGCACCCCTGGGGTTCCTCAAGACAATGAAGGAATACAAGCAGGTGTTCAAGACGCCTCACGGCTCAATCAACCCAAGCGCCATGCGGGGGGCGGCATACGACCTCTTCAACACGGCTCATCCATTCACGGGAATACACCTGACCGAAAAAGGGCTGGACTATCTGGAGAAATACATGGCGGACGTGCGTAAGGAAGTTGGCTATGAAGTGCCCATCGCCATTGACCATCTGGGGCACATTCCCCTGGAGGACTGCATCAAACTGGCAAAACGCCTGGAAAAATACAATCTCTCCTGGATGGAGGACGCGGTGCCCTGGCAGATGACCAACCAGTGGGTGCGCCTGCACGAGGCAACTACCGTGCCGCTGGGCACAGGCGAGGACATGTACTTGAAGGAATCCTTCAGACCGCTTCTGGAATCTGGCGCGCTGGCTGTGGTGCATCCTGATGTGCTGACGGCGGGCGGCATCCTTGAGACCAAGAAGATTGGCGACATGGCTGAGGAATATGGCGTGCAGATGAACCTGCACATGGCAGAAAGCCCGATTGCCTGCCTGGCGGCAGTTCATGTGGCGGCTGCAACACGCAACTTCATGTCGCTGGAACTGCATTCAGTGGATGTGCCCTGGTGGGGCGACTTGATAAAGCCAGCGCTGAAATACGACGGCGGCTTCATTGCCGTGCCAAATACGCCAGGCCTGGGCATAGAATCGCTGAATGAAAAACTCATCAAGGCAAAATTGCATCCTGACTTCCCAGAGGCTTGGGCGCCTACCAATGAATGGGACAAGGAATGGTCCAATGACCGCCAGTGGTCGTAACCAGCCCGTCCTCGGGCTGGAACGGAAGTAGCGACGGTTTTAGCGTAGCGTACCTCTCCGTTGCATCAACAACATCGTACACAAGGAGGCTTCATCATGAATGATCTTACAGGCAAACTTGCTTTTGTCACAGGCTCCAGCCGCGGTATTGGTCGCGCAACAGGACTTAAATTGGCGCAATTGGGTGCAAAGGTCATATTCCATGGCACACAACCCGGAGAAAAACTGCTGTCTGCGGTGGCGGAGGCAGGAAACAACGCAGAATACCTGACTGCCGACTTCGGCAATATGGATGCAGTTCTTGCCTTGGCTGATACCCTCAAGGCACGTGCCTTGGTGCCAGACATACTTGTACTGAACGCCTCTGTGCAAAGTTATACTGGACTGGCTAATTTCGACAATGCCGAATTTCTGCGTATGTTTACCACCAATGTTCAGAGTTCCTGCATCCTGTTGCATGAATTGTTGCCTGAAATGCGCAAGAAGAATGGTGGCCGCGTCATATTTGTCGGCAGCATCAATGGCATACAGCCCGCCTCCAGGCTGGCGATATACGGCTCCACCAAGGCTGCATTGATGAACATCGCACAAACCGCCGCCCTGGAAAATGCGCCATACGGCCTAACTGTAAATACAATACTGCCTGGCGTAATCGAAACAGATCGCAATGCAAAGGCATTGAGCGACCAGGCATTTGCCGATAAACTCAAGGAGCAAATCCCGATGCACCGCTTCGGCACATCCGAGGAATGCGCTGAACTCATCGCGTTTCTGGCATCCGACGCGGCAGCCTATATCACTGGTGCCGAAATTCCCATCGCAGGCGGTTGGCAACTTTAAAAACAATGTGCGCGGCCATGAGCCGCGCACTCAGGACGTTA
>JAFSTJ010000797.1 GCA_017450525.1 Victivallales bacterium
CCCATCAGTCCCATTAGTCCCATTAGTCCCAGAGAAAGTGACCAATTTTTCCGAAACGAGGCGTGCATTGTCTTTTGAGGGCCGACTTCTTGCGAATTGCTTGGAGCATGGTAAACTATGCAAATATCTGTTTAGGGCAAGGCGTTACATTGGAGAGCATTGCAAATGGAATACTTTTTGAGGCATAACAACGAAAACCAACGAAATTCGGAGGGGGCCTTCGTGCAGTTGTCAGACGGGCGGCTCTTCTTCGCATACACCAGATACAACAGCCAGGACAAGGGCTGGTACGACCATGCCTCCGCCGACATATACGCGACTATTTCTGCTGACGGCGGTACAAACTGGTGCGAACCATTCCTGCTCATAATAAACGATGCCCAAAATGTGATGTCCGTGTCACTACTTCGCCTACAGGATGGAAGGATTGCGCTGGCATACCTGAAAAAAAACCTGGTGCCAGGATATTCATTTATGGACTGCCGCCCCTACATCTGCTTTTCCTCTGACGAGGCAAAAAGCTGGAGCGAACCAATTGACATCGCAAATGTGCCCCCGATATACCTGGTCGCCCTCAATGACTGCCTGGTACAGCTGCAAAGCGGACGCCTGATTCTGCCTGTATCGTATCACCCATTTTCGTCACAAAAGATGGCTGTTTCCCAGGGGATTGGCCTGTTTTTCCTGTCTGATGACGGAGGCTTGACCTGGCGACAGTCCAGGGAATGCTGCTATCCGCACCATTCGTTGCGACGTGGCCTGATGGAGCCAGGAGTGGTGGAATTGAAGGACGGTAGAATCCTGACCTGGTTCCGCACCACAAACGGATGCCAATACAAGGCCTTCTCTTATGACCAGGGCGAAACGTGGACAGACCCTGTTCCTGCGGGTGAATTCCCTTCGCCTGAATCGCCTATGGCACTTAAGCGGGATCCTGAAAGCGGTGAACTGATGGCTGTGTGGAATGACTACTCGCCGGCAAGAAGTGTGCACTTCAAGGAAGGTATTATGGGACGCACGCCTCTGGTTCTGGCACGCAGTACGGACGAAGGCAAGACATGGACTGGCCACACGATACTGGAGGACGCACCAGACCACGGCTTCGCGTACACGGCAATGCTATTTGCCGAAAAGCGCCTCTTCCTGGCATACTGCTGCGGTGGCACAGATACCTGCGAATGCATGCTCCAGGACCTCAAAATCAGGGATGTGGAAATATGAACGACTGCATCGCAAAGCATTTGTCCTCGCCTGAAAGCACACCTTGGTGCTGGCTGTTCTATGGAGATTCAATCACACATGGCGCCAAGCATACGCACGGGTGGCGTGACTTCACGGAAATCTTCGCGGAAAGGCTCCGCTGGGAATTGTCCCTGAAGCAGGATGTGGTGATAAACACGGGCATCAGCGAAAACAGCACGGTGGATTTGCTGCGGGACTACGAATGGCGCGTAAGGCACTGGAGGCCCAATGTGGTATTCGTGCTGATTGGAACAAATGACATTGTAAAACTGGACAACATCGGACTCTTCCAAGACAATCTGAACAGGCTGCTTGAACTGCTGCAGGAAGAAAAGGCAATTCCAATCCTACAGACATATCCCACCATACAATACATTCAGGACAATGCAGGCTATGTCAAAAGATACGAAGAAATGCCAGCATACAATCAGGCGATACGAGATATTGCCCAGAAAAACGGCATACTTCTGATTGACCATGACAGGCACTGGCAAGAGTGCGCCTCCGATCCAGACATCCTTGCCTCCTGGCTTGGGGAGCCAATCCACCCTGGCGCACTAGGACATCTGGAAATGGCAAAAACCATATTCAAAGAGCTTGGCATATACGATGCAAAGGCGTGCAGTTGCAATCCAGTGGGGACGCCATTCAGCATAGCGCCTGTCAAATAAACACCAAGAGGATATCAGCAAATGAATGTGCTTGAAAGTTTCTCCTGCAAGGGAAAGGTGGCTTTGGTCACTGGCGGCGCAGGACATCAGGGCGGCTACGGAGCGCAAATATCAGAGGCATTATACGAAGCTGGTGCAACTGTCTATATCGCCTCAAGAAATCTGTCGAAACTGGAGGAGTTCGCAGCTGGCTATCCTGGAATGAAATGCATCTGCCTTGACTTGGGCGACGAAGGCTCAATACGGCACTGCATCGAGACCATCATCAAGCAAGAAGGGCGCATTGACATTCTTGTCAACAATGCAGTCCTGCGTGTTGCACTTGCATCATGGGATGTTCCAACAGAGCTATTTGACCAAAGCCTGCATGTAAATGCCTCTGGCCTCTTCCTCATAACTCGCCTGGCAGCGGAAAACATGATGCAGCGCCGCAATGGCTCCATAATCAATATCGCAAGCTATATGGGAATGCTGGGGCTTGACCCTGCAAACTACAAAGGCACTGGGATGCAGACCGACAGCGACATTCTGCCCTCACCCGCATACCACTATGAAAAAGGCGGCATGATAAACTTCACACGCTGGGCAGCAAGCGTCCTGGGCAAGCATAACATACGTGTAAACTCCATAAGTCTGGTGGGCTACAGCGCAGAATGGGAAAACAATCCCTCCATTTTCACCAAGAACCATGCAGAGGCCACACTTCTTGGGCGGCTTTGCAACTCCACTGACCTCAAAGGCGGCATTGTGTATCTTGCATCCGAAGCATCTGCATTTGTAACTGGCACAAATCTGGTCATAGACGGCGGCTACTCCGCAAAATGAACTTTATGCAGACATTTTCTAAAATAATGCTTGGCACAGTTCAGTTCGGAATGAACTATGGTGTTGCCAATACAAGTGGAAAGCCCTCATTCGACACCATAAAGGCCATATTGAAGGAGGCATATGACCACAATGTATATGCACTTGACACAGCGCCAGAATATGGAGACAGCGAGGAACTCATCGGCAAGGCGCTTTCAGAACTAGGGCTGGCTGGAAGATTCAGCATTGTCACTAAAATTCCGTCCATACCCGATAATTGCCACCCCTACGATTTCATGGAGAAAAGCCTTGCCGCATCCCTAAAGCGGCTTCATGCAGATTGCGTGGCGGCGGTTCTGCTCCACAACGAGAAAGACGACATTCACATAGAGGCGCTCAAGATGCTAAGGGACAAAGGCATGACCGAAAGAGCAGGTATTTCGCTTAACACACTCGCATGCAAAGATGCAGGAAAGGAGGCAGACTGCCTGCAGGTGCCTGCTAGCCTGCTTGACCACCGCTTCGACCATTGCTTTGGACACTATAGCAGGCACTGTTTTGTACGTGGCGCATTCCTTCAGGGAATGCTTCTTATGCCAGAGGAAAACATATTCGTCAAGGAAGTTATTCCATACAGACGCCAATTGCAGGCATTGGGCCTGCCAATGGCTGAACTTGCATTGCGATATCTCTTCGCAAAGCCTGCGCCATGCAGTGTGCTAACAGGCGTGGAAACACTCGCGCAACTGCAAGAAAACATTCGCATTGCCGAAATGCCACCTCTTTCCGAAAACCTGCTGCAGAAAGTCGATGAAATCGTGTCAGAACGTCTGCCAGAGATTTGCGTCAGTCCCTTCTTCTGGAAACGTTATAAAGAAGAGCATATTTAAACACAAAGGCGCGGAGGCACAGAGATTTATTATTTCACCTCCGCGTCTCCGCGCCTTTGCGCCTCTGCGTTAAAATACTTTGCGCTTCTGCGTTAGAGTTTTGCTAATGCCTGGTCCAGGTCGTCAATGATGTCCTGCACATCCTCGATGCCGATGGACAGGCGTATCAACTCTGGCGCAAGGCCAGCTGCCTTTTGCTGCTCCTCGGTCAACTGGGAATGGGTGGTGGAGGCTGGATGTATGGCAAGGCTTCTTGCATCGCCCACGTTAGCCAGTTGCAGGAACAGTTTCAGCCCGTCCACAACAACCTTGCCTTCGGCAGCGCCGCCCTTGACGCCGAATACCACCATGCCGCCCTTGCCGCCTGGCAGGTACTTCTGCGCCAGCGCGTATGATGGATCGCCCTCCAAGCCAGGATAGCGAACCCACGCCACCTTTGGATGCGCCGCCAGGAACTGCGCCACCTTTGCGGCATTCTCGGAGTGCCGCGCCATGCGCAATGGCAACGATTCCACGCCCTGCAGGAATATCCACGCCGCGTCAGGCGACAGCGTGGGTCCCTGGTTGCGCAGAGCCACAGTACGCAGGCGAGTGACGAATGCAGCAGCACCGATTGTGGACCACACCATGCCATGATAGCCGCGGTCTGGCTCATTGAAGAGGGAGAACTTCTTGTCGCTCCAGTCGAAGTTGCCAGCGTCAATCACAATGCCGCCAATGCCCGCGCCATGCCCGCCAATCCACTTGGACAGGGAATGTATCACAACATTTGCGCCGTACTTGATAGGCTTTAGCAAGGCTGGAGTGGCGAATGTTGCGTCCACTATCAGAGGCAGATGATGCTTCTGGGCAACTTTCGCGTAGCCCTCTATGTCTGCCACATCCAGACCTGGATTGCCGATTGCCTCCACGAAGATGGCGCGTGTGTCGGCGTCAATGGCGGCATCAGTTGCCTCGAAATCATTGACTTTTATGAATTTGGCGTGGATGTTATTGCTCTGGGGAAGGATGGCATCGAACTGCGTGTATGTGCCGCCATACAGGTTTGACGCCGCCACCAAGTTCTGCCCTGTGGCAACCACATTTGTCACGGCAAAGTATATTGCAGCAGTGCCAGAGGACATGGCAAGAGCCGCCACGCCGCCCTCCAATGCGGCAAGGCGCTTCTCCAGCACATCTTCGGTGGGGTTCATCAGACGCGCATAGATGTTGGCGGCCTTGCGCAGCCCAAAGCGGTCTGCGCCATCCTGGGCATTCTGGAAATTGAATGCAGTTGTGCGATATACTGGCACTGCGGTAGCATCGGTGGCGGGGTCGCCATGCCATCCACCATGGACAGCCAGCGTGTCAAAGCGATATTGTTTTTCTTCGGCCATAGTGATTACCTCCTCAGATAGTAATTTTCTGTAAGTTTTTTATCCACAGATTATCGCAGATTACCACAGAATGATTTTCTTCAAGAATAAATCTGTGAAAATCTGTGTAAATCTGTGGATAAAATTAAAAGTCAAGGTGGCTTTAAATGTTTTCAAACAACCAGGTTGACAGGTAGCGGTCGCCCGAATCAGGCAGCAAGGCAACTATGGTCTTGCCCGCGAACTCAGGCTGCTTGGACAGTTCCAAAGCCGCCCACAGTGCCGCGCCAGATGAAATTCCCACAAAGAGGCCTTCTTCCTTGGCTGCGCGGCGAGCAGTCTCGCCTGCATTCTCCGCTGAGACGCCGATGACCTTGTCAACTATTGACAAATCCAGCACCTTGGGGATGAAGTTCGCGCCAATGCCCTGAATCTTGTGGGGACCAGGCTTTCCGCCCTGAAGGATTGGTGACACGTCCGGCTCAACTGCGAACAGTTTGAAGCCAGGCTTGCGTGCCTTGAGAATCTGGCCGACGCCGGTCACTGTGCCGCCAGTGCCGACGCCGCCCACAAATGCGTCCACCTGCCCGTCCGTATCAGCCCAGATTTCCTCGGCTGTGGTGAGGCGATGGGTTTCTGAGTTGGCGGGGTTCTCGAACTGCTGTGGAATGAAGGAACCTGGGTTTTCCTTCTGAAGTTCCAGTGCCTTGTCCACAGCGCCCTTCATGCCCTGTGCGCCAGGCGTAAGCACCAGTTCTGCGCCGAATGCAGCCAAAAGTTTGCGGCGCTCAACGGACATGGAATCGGGCATGGTCAGAATAAGGCGATAACCTTTCACCGCCGCCACCAATGCCAGGCCAACACCAGTATTGCCGCTGGTTGGCTCGATGATAAGGCCGCCTGGCTTCAAAAGCCCGCGCTTCTCCGCATCCTCAATCATTCCCTTTGCAATGCGGTCTTTCACTGACTGCGCTGGATTGAAGAACTCAACCTTTGCCAGAACTGTCGCCTGCCCCTGATTCAAACGATTGATGCGAACCAATGGTGTCCCGCCGACCTTTTCCAGAATGTTGTTGTAAATCTTTGTCATCTTCTCTTTCTCCTCTCTTTTGCTTTTACCTTGCTTTAAAATCCTTAAAAACTATTTATTTGGTAGTCTTTCTTTTGAAACTGCGCATACTATACGCTACTTTTTTAACAATGCAAACTAATTACTACCAAAAAAGTTGTTTTTTCTTCAAAAAGCGTATTTTGAGCATAGAAATACGTTACAAATGCGAACTATAACTTCATGCAATACCCATATCACATATATCACGG
>JAFSTJ010000798.1 GCA_017450525.1 Victivallales bacterium
AATAAGAAGAATCCTGTTCCAGAAGGGCAGATTGCATATTATTCCTTTGACAATGATACGAAAGAATGCCTGAAAGATACAATATCGGGACTTCATATAGTACCCAGAAAACAAGCGCCAGCCTCGGATTTCAAACCTGGAATATCAGGAAATGCCCTTGAGTTGCAGGAGAATTCCAAGGGGCAGTACATCTGCAGGGACCAAAGACTTACAAGGCTTGCGCCTCCTTTCACCATCTCTGTGTGGTTCAAACGCTATGACGACAAGGAAAAGAACAGCATTATTGTGGCGACTGCAAGCGACCATGCGCCAAAGGGATTTGAACTCATCTGGAGTTGGCGATATCTGGTTTTCCGCATGGGCCTCGGCGCTGGCAAGAAGGTGTTTGTGCTCAAGTCCCCTGAACCCATTCTTGCTGTCAATGCCTGGACGAATGTAGCAGTCAGCTGTGACAAGAAGAATGCGTCCATTTACATAGATGGAAAACTCATTGCCCAAGGGACGCTTCCTCCTGAAGATGACTTTGAACCAGCCGATGGCATCGGGACCGCTTTCACTATCGGACATTTCCCAACGCCTTTTGAGGCTTATAGATTCGTTGGCTTGATTGATGAATTGAGAATCTTCAACAGAGCCTTGTCCACCGATGAAATCGCCGAGGTCATGTTCCTGGCCCAGTGACAGTGAACAGTCGATAGTACAGTCCACAGTCCACAGTCCACTTTCCACAGTCCACTTTCCACAGTCCACTTTCCACAGTCCACTTTCCACTGTCCACTGTCCACTTTCTACTGTCCACTGTCCACTGTAAATTCCTTATCCTAAATGAAGTATATTTTATTGGGACACATTACTTCCATTTGAAAGTAAGCACATTTCACATATAGTGTGTCATGCATTCGAGATGTTTTTTAGATTGTTATGTAATGACTTGGAAGTGGAAGGTGTCTTAAGATGAAAAAAACAATTTTTGCATTGCTGGTGTCGTTGGTATGTATTGTGTATGCAGGCGAGAAAAAGGCTCTTGTATATATGATGGACGGGCTGAGGGCGGATATTGCCGAACTTATCAACGCTCCTGTGTGGCAGAGTCTCAAGGAAAACTCCTGGGCTGAAAACTACAAAACGGCATGGAGCGTTCAGGCCTCAAATGACATTTACACGACGACTAGCAGTGCGCCGAATCATACCTGCATTGCGGTTGGGCGTTATGTGGAGGACCATAAGGTCAAGGACAACAAGAGTTTCACCCTTTACGATGAAAATGCGGCTCCTACATTCATGAAAACATTGTACACGCGGTTGAATGCCACCAGTCTCTTTGCATTCAGTTGGGCCTCTGACCGCATTCTTATTCCGCAGATACCGACGATTGTACTTGCCAGGGATGATGCTAAGAATAATCTCGATATTCTGAATATCCTGCAAAATGACAAGATTCCTTCTGCGTTTCTTGTGTTTGATGATGCGCCTGACCATGGCGGGCATGGCACGGGGTTTTATCCTTATGGGGCAGACTACATAAAGTTAACGGGTGAGTCCTTCCAGCGCTTTGGCAAATTGCTGGAGGCGATTAAAGAACGTCCCCAGTTCAAGAATGAGGATTGGCTGATTGTCTTGTGTTCAGACCATGGTGGGTACGGCAAAAGCCATGGCATGAGGGGAGGGCAGGCCTCAACCGTGCCTCTGCTCTTTTGCGCCAAGGACATGCCTTCAGGATATTTGAAGGGCTCTCCTAACAACATTATGATTGTTCCGACTGTAATGCGTCATTTTGGATTGGATGATGAAGCGCAAAAACTTCCAGGAAATGTGCCTTTAACAGTAAATCCCCCTCCTGCGAAGCCTTCTTTGGAACGTGACCTTTTATATGCCATTGCCGTTAAGGATGAAAAGATAGTCAATGCCGCTGGCGACGCCAAGTTCACTGTGAATGGAACATTGCCTGTATCAGGGGACTGCTTTGACTTGAACGATGGCTCTGGCTTCATCACATTGGATGCCCTCAAGGGTTCTGATGCGAAAAACTTTAGTTTTGCGATGACAATTGAACTGAACCCTGATGCTATTAAGGCAGATCCGCCGATTTTCAGCAACAAGAATTGGCAAGATGGCACCTCTGATGGCTTTGTTTTCTTCGTCAGCAAGAAAACCCTCAAGGCCAATTTTGCCAGGCGCAATCCGAAGCCAGATTATCTGGCGCCAAATGCGAAGCGCCTTGACTTGTATGATTTCGACCTCGTCGCTGGCAAGAAGACACTTCTGGCATGCAGTGTCGGAGACAATGGACTTATCACAATCCTGCAGAAACATCCTGATGGAAAAACATATTGGGTATCTGTAAGCGCCGATGGCATCAACTGCAATTCTGCCCTTGATTGGAACATAGGACAGGACGGAACAGGCAACTATAAGGCAAAGTCATTGGGCAAAATCAGCGACTTCCGTTTCTGGAACCGTGCTTTGTCTCTGGATGAACTGCGCTCTCTCTGATTTTTTCTCAATAAGAAACTCCACTTTAACGCAGAGGCGCAAAGGCGCGAAGACACAGAGATTATATTAATCCACAGATTTGCATAGATTGCCACAGATTTTCGTATGGCTTTGCGTCATTGCGTCTTTGCGCCTCTGCGTTAAAGATGGCTCTGAATAGTCACGAGAAAAGAAAGCATCCACTTGGCTTGAAAACACGTGCCTAATGAGTAAAATATATCCTGTTACCAACAATGCGGATGTAAGCGAATTTAATCAGTATAAGTACAAGACAAACGGAGTTTTAGCATGAAGAAATGGTTGTTTTGCAGTGTTTTTGTTTTCGTGTCCCTGCTTTTTTCTGATGTGCAGGATATGACAGGAAAGTGGACGAAGTTGACCTGGGATGGATACAAGCCATATCCCAATGTGACAACGCAGGACGGCGTCATCGGCGTGGACAATATCACGTCTAAGCATGGCTTTGAATTGAAGAGCACGCTCCATTTCAAGGCGAAGTCGGGCGACAAGGTGGTCTTCAATGGCACAATCAAGGGCAAAGGCAAAGTTACACTTAAGACACAGTCGTTTGACAAGAACAAAAAGTGGCTCGGCATCCCCAGAGGTGGCACAAGTGTTGACATTCCCGCTGAATGGGAGAACGTGAACTTGACGGCGCCAGTGCTAAACATGAAGGGAGGCGTGACCGCTGAGGTTATGGTTACTCTGCATATTTCCAAAGGTGCAACTTTGCAAGTGAAGGACAGCACTATTTCCATCGAGGAGGCTGACTCAGTTGGCGATCTGTCGTTCCCTCGCCAGTTCACTGTGTTTGTGATTGGTAAGCCTGAGGCGAACATCGACTTCCCCAAGGATGCCATCCCACAGGAACTGTACGGCGTCAAGCCCATGAACATGACTCTCAACAACAACCTGATTGAGTTCGAGGGAATCATGAAGGCAAGGGTTTTCAAGCAGAATGCGGTGCTGTACGCCAAACTATCTGCTCCTACCGATATGGACTATGACCTGGGCGCAGGCGCGGATTATTTCATGGCGTACTATGTCAACGGCGTGAAGGTGATTGATACGATGAGGACTGGCAATGAGGCTGACACGCCGCACTTCAGCAACCACCGCGCCAGAGTCAAACTGCATAAGGGCGACAACCTGATCGCGATACATTTCCAGTCAGGCTCTGGAAAGCAGCCCCGTGTGTCATTGGGCGGCGCGGCTGACTTGAGGAATCTCTCCAGCGTGCTCCGCATGTCCGATGTCTATGAAGAGGATGACTATGAAAAGGAAATCCAGCGTGCTGGCAATCCGAAGATTATCCAGGGCATATTGACAGACGGAATTGAGACCAAGAGTGGCCAGGCCATATATCCCAAGGGCGCAACGATCAGTTCTGGCAAGAAGTACACCTTGCCCTCCAAGGCGGGGGAGAAGTATTTCGCCGTAGGGCTGCGCGTGTGCCGTTTCCCCGAGATGGGCAGCATTGATTTCCGTCTGGGCGAAGGCCTTGTCCTCAGGCTGAGCCGCAAGGAGACTCATAAGAATGACATTGACGTGGCAGTCCTGTACAAAGGCAAGAAGCAGAAGAGCATGAGGGTGCCATTCTTTTCTCTGCCCAATGACGTGCTGTTCGCGGTCAGTTGCTCGGATTACTTTGTGAATCTGTCCAGCCTTAATGACAGCCGCCTCCGTGCCTTCAATGGCAAACTGAACCTGGAGAGTCTGGGCGAGTTCTCCAGCTCTATTCGCATTGACACGGAGAACGCAACCGTTGATGAATACAAGTTGGGACTTGCCATGAGGGAAATCCGCAACAACAACGTCCCAATGAAATTGGAACTGGCGCCTGAATTCGACCCCGTAAAGGCTGGCTGGAAACTTGTGTGGCAGGATGAGTTCGACGGCACTGAGGTGGATTGGAAGAACAA
>JAFSTJ010000799.1 GCA_017450525.1 Victivallales bacterium
GGATCATCCTTATCAAGACGATCCAACGTAACCACATCAACAGGACATCCAAGCAAATCGGAGACGTCAAGTTCAAGTCCAACGACATCGAAAAGCGAAGTGTGTTCCTTGAAGTCGGCAACCAAGTCCACATCGCTTTCGGGCGTTTCCTCCTTGCGGGCGCAGGAGCCGAACACATAAACCCTTTCAGCGTTATGCTTCCTGGCAATCGCAAGGATTTCGTCCTTCAGTTGTCTTAACCTGTCAAGCTGGCACATCGTTGTTGTCCTCAAAATCTAGTCAATTCAGTTCCACCATATCCTTCTTAACGCTTTTGGAAAATGGATCATCCTTATCAAGACGCCCCAATGTCACCACATCAACTGGACATCCAAGTAATTCCGCCAATTCAACTTCCAGGCCAGCATGATTGAAAAGCGTGGAGTGTTCCTTGAATTCGGCAACAAAATCCACATCGCTGTCAGGTCTCTCCTCCTTGCGTGCGCATGAGCCAAACACGAAAATCCTGCGTGCATTATTCTTCTCGGCAATGCGGTGGATTTCGTCCTTCAGTTGTTGTAGCCTGTCAAGTTGGCACATTATTATCTCCCCTTACGCCTTTTCCGCCTTGCCCTCAAGAAACTGCCGTGTCTTGCGGTCAAAGTTGAGGCCGACCAGCCAGATTGGAGTATTCTTGGCGCGATATGGCACGTCATAGCCCTTTGCCCTGACCTGCACAAGAGCGGCATCGGCTGATTCATCCACCTTCAGTTCGAAGATGAATACGCCGCATGGATGCTCCGCCACAATGTCAGCCTGCCCGTTTGCCTGGCGGTCCTCCGTGCGGGCTTGAATTGCCTGAGACCACAGCATGGTCAGCAGCACGCGTTCAAATGAGTATTCATGCACGCAAAACTCCTTAGGCCCGTATGGCAATGCCGCATAGAGCGAGCGCAGCCCAAGGAAGAACTCTTCCCAATCTGCTTGAAGCAACTTGCCTCCCAGAGTTGAAACCCAGCCGCTGTCCTTATTTGCAATGACAGAAGTAGCCAGAACAGCCAAGTCCTCACGGACCTCCATATCTGGCACTTGCAAGGTGTAGGACTGGCTGAATGGGTTGAAGTCCTTTATTGTGAGGTAGCCAGTCTGGAACAGCATCGGCACGGTTCTGAGTGCGCGGATGTCGGTCACATCAAAGTCACGCTCGCGTACATTTTGCACATTGTCCATATCAACCGCCAGAAATTCTTCGCTCTTGAGGAAGTTCATCAGCATTGCCGCCTTGCCAGTGGAAGACCAGCAAGGTTTGAAAAAGCGCTGGGGCTTTGCCAAATTGACACCTATCGACACGGGATTGTAAACAGTTTCGCAATTTTCCTGCCCGAAGCGGTATCCATTGAACCAGCGCTTGAGTTCCTTCCTGTAGTCCGCGTCCGACAATCCCATCTTGGCTGCATGTACTTTCATGTGCTCTCCGAAGAACTCGTCCAGTTCGCCCTCCGTGTAGTCAAGCATGGTTGCGCAGTCGTCGTCAAAGGACAAATCCACCAAATTCGACATTGCTGAGAACACGGACATCTTCGTGAACTTGGAGATGCCTGTGACCATCACGAAGCGTATTTTGCCCGTACGGTCCTTCATTTGACGAAAGAAACTGGCAAGAAGACCACGGACAGTCTCCGCCTCATCTGGCTTGTGCAAAAGTTGCGCCACTGGATCATCATATTCGTCTATGAGGACAACCACGCCTTTGTCATTGTTTGCACGTGACAATTCATCAATGTTCCTGCCGAGATTGAAAGCAGGCAAGTCATCGTCATCGTATTTTCCACCTGCGCCCTCTATCCCCAAACGCACCGTATATTGCAAGCCCTTTTCGAAATCCTCCACCGTTGGCGCTGATGCAAAGCCCATGTTGAAATAAAGAACAGGATACTTCTCCCAACTCCAGTCCGTCTTGGAAATGGCCAGTCCTTCAAACAGTTCACGCCTGCCCTCGAACATTGCCTTCAGCGTCGTTATCATCAGTGACTTGCCAAAACGACGCGGGCGCGCAATGAAGAAGCAACTGTCGCCTCCTGTGGCAAGACGGTGGAAATACGCCGTCTTGTCCACATAGACACAGCCCATCTCGCGCATTTTCTGGAAGTCGCAAGTATCTGTGATAATAAGCTTTGGCATGGAGTTCAAGATTGTGAATGGCTATTTCTTTGCCTCTGTGCCCCTGAATGTGGGAATCTTCTTTATGGTGGCGATGACCTGTTCAGGCGAGATGAGGCGCGTGCACTCGAACTGGCGCTCGTCCCCCTTGTGGCGCGGGCACCACAGGAAGTCAAAGTGGTCGAAGTTCTCGCGCATGTCGTTCCAGCAGGAATGGCAGGTATGGTAGTTGATGATGCGGTAAGGCGTATGGAACTCGTTGGTGGGATGCGTGAAGCCTGAAATCATCACAATCGGCACATTGCAGCCCCAGGCAACCCAGGACAGCCCGCTGGACAGGCCGATGAAGAAGTCCGCGTCCTTGATGAGATTCACCCGTTCCTGGAGCGGAATGTCTCCCGTGAAGTCCTCTGCCCCGTATGGGATGTAGTTCCAGTGCAGCCCCGTGCCATGCACCTTCTCCTTGTCAATGCAGAGCACGCGGTATCCATTGTCCTTCAGGAATTTCACCACAGTCAGCCATCCGAATGGATTGTTCCAGTACTTTGCCTGGCTGGAGGACTGGGCCGCTATGCACACGTACTTCTCCTTGATCTGCCTTGGGGCGGAGAGATTGAAGCGCGGCGGCAGGTCATTGAGGTCGTCACCGTCAAGCCCCAGTATGTAGCCAGCGGTGCGATGGAGGCCGATGTAGCGGAAGTCGATTGGCTGGTTGTCCACATCCCCGCGGAAGAAAAGGCCCATGTAGTATGAGGCATACGGGCGGTACTTAACGGTTTCGTCTGGAGCGATGAATGTGATGTTGGGATACTGGTCCTTCACCAGCGCGGCAATCCAGGGCGTCATCACGCAGATGAGTTTGCACTTGTGCTTGAGCTGGAAGCGCTCCACATAGCTGAACCAGCCAATGCTGTCCCCGATGGTGCCAACTGGCAGCTGCACCATGACTTCCTTGTCCTTCAGGTCCATGTCGTGCTCAAAAATGGGCTTGTCATTGCCCTTTTCGTGTATGATCAGCCTGAAGCGGATGTAGAATTTCTTGACGGAAGTTATGAATGCGCCAGGCACCGTGTCATTGCTGTAGAGAATGACACCTGTGTCAATATCCATGAATGTGACATGGTATGTCTTTCCGTTGTGGGGGAAAAGAATGCGGATGCCGTGGTTGAAGTCAAACTTTATGCCCTCAACTGCGTCCAGAACTGGCACCTGCGGTATCTCGCCATAGATGGACTTCTGCGCACCTGCGGGACGTTTCTGTCCTGGCGCCAAGTCTGGGTCGCCTGTGCTCTTCGGCGGCTGTGGTGCGGCATTAGCTGGCGCTACCGGTGCATTGTTATTGATGCTGATGTCCCCTACTGGTGCTCCCGCACCTGGATTGATTGTAAAATCTGGCATTATTGCTCCTTTACTCTATTACTTAAAAATTACGTGAACCCACATCAAATTGCGGAAATATAATACATTATTATGTCATGGCAATAGATTTTTTTAATTTTTATCATAAGGATTGTAATGGGTCAGCCAATGATATTGACCA
>JAFSTJ010000800.1 GCA_017450525.1 Victivallales bacterium
AGGCACTTACCCACCCATCAAACCAGGTGGAAAAGTTGTATGTGGCAGACTGCATCGGTAGGTTATCCAAAGAGGCCAGCAAGGCCATGCTGGAAGGCGTGGAGGACGAAGGGGATATGCTGCGGGCAAAATCCGTCCGCATACGCCGTCGTGAAGGCGAGCACATTTTACTGGAACTGACATTGACAGAAGGCAAGAAGCGCGAGGTGCGTCGCCTGTGCGCCGCTTGTGGACTGAAGGTGGAGAGACTGGCACGTGTCGCACTTGGCACAATCAGGCTTGGTGAACTTCCCAGTGGCGAATGGCGCAAACTGTCAGATGACGAAGTGGCATCACTCAAGGCACTAGCCAATAATTGATCCACAGATTTACACAGATTTTCACAGATAAATCGGTGTTAATCGGTGACAATCTGTGGATAGAAAAACATGGAAAGCCGCAATCCCATATTGGAGACGGAACTGCTTGTGCTACGCAAGGTGCCGTATTCTGACCATGCCATGATATACAATGGCATATCTCCTGAATACGGGCGCTTGGGCTTGCTTGTACGCGGTGGTGCTGGTGGCCTCAAGCGTGCATTTCCAGAATTGGAGCCATTCCGCCTGCTGAAATTGACGTTTCGGCAGGGCGGCGGTGACCTGGCCTACGTCCAGGAAATCCAGGAGGTGCTGGAGGATTTCAGCGGCATAGCCAATGACTATGCAAGTTTCCATGCGGCGAATTGGCTCGCCAGTTTCTCGTTGCTGAATATCATGCCCATGCTGGGGCATCCCCATTTCCACAATGCGCTGACGGTGGCTTTCAGGCGCCTGGCGAATGCGGAATTGCAACCAGAGGCGGTGCTGACAGGAGCTTGCCTGGCATTCGTGTTCGAGGAAGGCTGGCTGTCCTCAGTAATGCAGAAGCCAGAAGCAGCCGCCCAATGCAAGCAACTTCTGGAGATGGCGGCTGGGCTGCCTGCGCCAGTGCTGTCTGATGAATGCTGGCAATCGCAGTTCCAATGGGTGCAAGGCATTCTACTGGCAAATGAATGCCGCCTGCCAAATTGAAATCAACGGAGGTGAATACTATGGCAAAACGCGTGTTATTGGCTGGTTTCGGTTTCATGGGGCAGGTTCACGCATACAACATCCTGTTGAATCCAGAACTGGAATTGTGCGGCATCGTGGATGCAACACCACCCGTTGAACTGCTCAAGTCCCGTAGCGGCAACTTGAATGTGGAGCGTGTCACTTGGAACATGATCAAGGACATTCCCTACAGCAACAACCTGCAAGAGGCAATCATGCTGCTGCAACCAGAAGCAGTCATCATCGCCACGCCGACGCGCTTCCATTTCGAAATGTGCCAGGCTGCCCTCAAGGCGGGATGCCATGTCTTCACGGAAAAGCCAATCTGCCTGGAAGTGGAACGATGCCAGGAACTAGTCAACATGGCAAAGGAAAGGAACCTGGTGCTGATGGTGGGGCACTGCGTCAGATTCTCGCCCTATTTCCTGGTGCTGAAGCAGATTTACAAATCTGGGCAATATGGAAAACTGCAATTCCTCCACATGACCAGATACACAGGCGTCCCCAGCTGGGGATGCTGGAACGATCCTGTCACCACCTCAAAGTCTGGCGGCGCATTGTATGACCTGGTTATACATGACATCGACTGCGCACGGGCGCTCGCTGGAATGCCAGACGAAATCTGCAACGCACCATACATCACGGAAAAATATGGCAAGATGCTGGTGGACACCACCTGGAGCTATGCGTCTGGACTTATTGTGCATATTGACGGCGGCTTCATCCTGCCCTCCTCCGTGCCATTCCACTGCGACTATACAGCCGTATTCGACAATGCCACAATCTACACTGACCACGCCAGCATGCGCCTCTGCACAAAGGACGGCGAAAAACCGCTGGACTGGGAAGACAACACACCAATGCACACTGCGGAGATGAACGCCTTCGCCAAGTACATCGCAGACGGCAAAATGCCATTCGACTGCTCTGGCGCAGACGCGCTGGCAACTCTGAAGTTGATGGCAAAACTCTAGTGTGGACGCCGCCTCGGCACCTACAATCAAAAACAAAGGAAAACAACTATGTCATACACACAAGAACAACTGCAGAAATTCGCGGAACTATTGAAGAAATCAAAGAAGATTGCCTGCCTTACTGGGGCGGGCATGTCCACCGAGAGCGGAATACCCGACTACCGCTCCAGCAATGGACTTTACAACACAATGACATCGGAGGAGGTCTTTGACATCGACCGCTTCAACGATGAGCCAGACGCATTCTACAAGGTGATTGGCCCGCTGTACAGCTCCATCGTGGAAGCCAAGCCCAACTCTGGCCATTTGGCATTGCACGAGCTGGAGGAAAAGTATCATAAGAATATCAGCATCGCCACCCAGAACATAGACGGGCTGCACCAGAAGGCAGGCTCAAAGAAAGTATATGAAGTGCACGGCACCATGTCCACATTGACCTGCCAGAAATGCGGTATCAACGACACAGCCACCGTGCATCTGGATGAATTCAAGCAGGGCAAAACTCTGCAATGCAAATGCGGTGGCATATTCAAGCCTGACATCACATTCTACGGCGAAATGCTGCCAGAAGAGGCATACGTATCAGCATTGCAGGCATTCAGGAATTGCGACTTGGCGATAGTTCTGGGCACATCGCTGGTGGTGTACCCAGCAGCAGCCCTGCCCTCCCACAGAATGTCCAATGTGCCATTGGTCATCATCAATAAGAGCGAGACAAGCATGGACGGTGAGGCAGAACTGGTGTTCAATGCCTCCATCGGCGAGGTCATGACGGAAACGCTGAAGCTGATGGATTAATTGTTCCCATTTGACCATGTTCGCCACAAGGGTAGGCAATGGGGTATTGCAAGCCAACCAATGTGAGCGCCGAAGCGGCGCTCATTCAGGTTGAGCAACCTGCAAGGCATGGCTTCTGGCAATTCCGCACAGGATGGCCAGCCTCTCGTTCATTTCTGCTCTTCCCAAATCCACTGCCTGAAGAATGGATCCTCCAGCTCATAGTGGTCAGAATAGATTACATATCCCTCTTTCTGCAGCCTCTTCAAGGCACTATAGACAGTGCTGGTCCTATGCTCGCCAGTCTGCAACGAGGTGCCTCTGGCAAGCTGCTGAAGTATCCATCGGTTAGTTCTGTTAAACTTCATCCACAGCCTTTCATAGTCCAGGCCATGGGCTTTGACAATGTTGTCAATGGCAGTCTGCACCGCATCTGCTGTATCGGGCAGCAGCACACCCACCTGCCACACGTTCGCGGCCAATTGCTGCGAATAGTAAGGATGACATCCAGTATAGTCCAGAATCCTGTCGGCAATCTCATCGCTTTTTTCAGGGAAAACGCTCTTTAGGCGTTCTGACAGGTAATTGTGGAAGTCATCCCTGGGCAGTTTCTCCAGCCGCATCAATTCCCCAAAATGATAAAACGGGGACTTCTTGTCCTCGAAAATGTCCGCCATCATGCTTTCCTGGCTGCCCAGCAGGATATAGTTTATGTGCTGCTGTGTCTGCATGATTGAGCGAAGCTGCTTCTCAAGCTTTGGGGATATGTCGCGAATCTCCTGGAACTCGTCCAGCACGACTATGAGACGTTTCTTGGAAGTATAGGCTTTTTCCAGGAGCAGCAGCACATCCTCCAGCATCACAGCCCCATCCCCTCCAGGTTGAAAGGAAACGCTCATCTCGCCAGTCATGGGATTAGTGGACACAGACGGAATTACACGGAAATGCGTGATCAGATGCTTTATGCGCTCCACTGGATGCTGCTTGAAATACTCCCGCAACAGCTTTTCAGCAAAGTCCATAACCGAGGTCACGCTCTGCAAGTTCAAAGTGATATGCTCGCGTCCACTTTGCTTAACCGCCTTCGCAACTACACTGCTCTTGCCAAAACGACGCGGGCTTATCAGCACCAAATGGTTCGCACTCTCCACAAACTGCCGTATATACGCAACTTCCTGCACCCGGTCCGTGAAATACTCATCCTCCACTATGGCGCCGAATTTAAATGGATTCTCCTTATTACGCATTTTTTCGTTACGACTTTTTTCGTAATGAATCTAGTTGTGACATAAACCACAGGGATTCAAACGGAATCCAAGGTGAATAACTCCAAGCTTCGCCACGCGCCGCAACGCGGCGCGTGGGAAAATAGACTACTAGAGACTTCGGTTCCAGCGGGGCCGAACTGCATGCCCAGGGCCGCAGAGCGGCCCAATTTGAATATCCCCACGCGCCGCAACGCGGCGCGTGGGGATGCCTGCACTACTAGAGACTTCGGCCCCAGCGGGGCCGAACTGCCCCAATACTACAATACCATTCTAGTAAGCCTTACTATCTCTGTACCACGTGGCCTGCGTTTTTGTCCCAGCCAGTATTAAAGGAATAGATATTGTCTTCATTGCTGTCATCCGTACGGTCGCTTTTATTTTTACCGGCTTTGAATTCGCCATCAGGACCAATGCTCCAGACAACTATATCATAATACAAGACCTTTTTTGAATCTTCTTCCTTCCAGTTACTATCTGTAACACCAGGGATTTCAGGTTTAATCAACTTACTCTTGTAGTTTTTATCAAGAATAATCCTGTAATTGTTATCCCATGGGTCCAGGAATTCGCCAGGATTGTTTCCTTGGATATCCAAAAATTGCATCTTTCTTGGATTTTTCTTTGCCTGAGTGCCAAACGTGCTTGAATTGCTCAAAGTTTCCTGGCCCTGCAACAGTTCAATCAACCACTTATAGCGTTTATAGCTGGTATCGCTGCTGTCGCCATCTCCAATGATATCATTCTCCTCATAGCCATCAGGAAGTGGCAGCTTATGATATGTGCTTTCATACTGCTTGATTGCATTTACCAGTGTTGTAATGCCAGTCTTTGCCTTAGCAACTTCAGCCTTGCCAATCGCAGAAGATACAACAGGCACCAGAATGGCCGCCAAAATGACAATGATACCAATGCTAACCAGCAGTTCTACCAATGTAAAATTATTATTACGCTTCATGATAAAAGACCTCCGTATTTTTATTAATTCAATCTCCAGCTGCAAATATCGTCAGACCCCTCTGCTCCAGCATCCTTTCTTGCATCAAGAACCTTGTCTGCGGCAGTGCCAGGGACATCTTCAATATCGCTCTTATTGCCGTGATAGCCATCACTGCCCATTGACCACATAACATATTTCGTTGAATTGCGCTCTTTTATATTGTTCGGGAATGAATAGAAGAAAGCATTGTCAAAGCCATCCTTGTATTCTGCATCGTCAGCATTTATGTATGGGCGGTCCTTTTTGTTCTTTGTACGGTTCATGAACTTGTCCCAGGCGCTATTTGACAAATCTAATTTGCAACCAGCATAATTGCGCTCTCCCGAAGCTTTATCCTCAGTTGGATAAATGGGATACACTCCATAGTCATTCTTATATTCCTCAAGCGCCGCCTCGAACTCGGTCATTTTAGCAATAGTCTTCGCATTATCGGCCTTGCCTGTCGCAAACATAATTCCACCCACAGTAATGCCAGCAAGAATGATAATCACCACCATCACTGCCAGCAACTCAACCAATGTAAAGTATCTTTTTCTCATCATCGTATTTACCTTGTTGTTTTTGCCATCGCCCTATTCATCGCCACAAGACATGCTTCCGCCTCTTTAGCGGAAAGCCATCTGCGTGCACAAGGCTTTGCCCCCAACCTAACCAAATCTGCCTCTTTCTCCAAGTATATTTTCAGGCTTGCATCAATTTGAGCCTTCTTACCATCCTTGAAGAGTTCGGGCCATTTCACACTCTCATCTGCCATCGCCGTGTACAATGCAGCCGCCTCATTGCATTTTTTGGAAAGCACCTCATTATTGGAATCCAATGCCTCCCCTGCCCTGATCTTCATTTCGTCAGCCTTGTCCCTATTTGCCTTCTCCAATTCCTCGGCACTAATGGAGAACAATTCGTAGTATCGCTGAAAAATATATTTTCTATTGGCCTTGCCTGAAGCAACTGCATTTGATATGTCACTGTACATTTTTAAATGCTTTTTCTGCTCATTGTTCAACTTTGCGACAGAATTCACCACTCTTTGCTTCGGGGCAACAGTATTCTTCTTAGGCGCAACAGTA
>JAFSTJ010000801.1 GCA_017450525.1 Victivallales bacterium
ATCTGTCTGTGTTCATCGGTGCTCCTTGGATTCTTTTTTTCTCGGGCCTTGTTGCCCTTCACCCTCGTATTAAAATTTTTCACGGGGGGTGGCCTCGGATTTTTGCAAAATTCCTCGAAAAAGTCCGTTTCGGGCACAAAAAAAAGCCCCCTGGCGGGTGGCCAGAGGGCGTGGGGGATGGCTTTGCGGTGCTGTTACCCAGCGTAACCTTAATCCACTATCAACAGTGATTATATTCGTTCAATCGCAATTGCTTGAGTCAATATTCAGTAGTATAGAAATGCTTCTTGAATGAACACTTTTGCGGATTTATCCACTTCTGTTCAATGAGAGACAGGTGTACCATCAGATTGTCTGGACAACACACCGACAATTGTTGAAGTGCCTTACGTTATCCCCACCATCGTCAACATTGGGGACACTGTTCCCAATATCTCTCCGTGTTGGGGCTAAGCGAGGAACATGCCAACGGATTCATTTAGAAACCATCAGAAAGAATGCCAGTCTTTCATAAATATGTTTATATTTTAAAATTTTTCCTAAAAAAGGAAAAAATCTAAATATGTCGCTTGAAAAAGTAAGGTGACACTACATATTGTGTCTATGAACAAAAAAAATAAAGTGCCAACATCGAAAAGAGAATTTGACATATTCCCGAATCGTTGTATATTAAGTTTCCATGAACATAACAAGTCAAATACCAATCTCCCAAAGAAGCACCTGGCCTCCCGAAGTGGAAGGGCAGTACTCCATTTGGTGCGCAGAGGTGAGTCATGAGCACTGGGATGAGGACACGGACATCGTGGAACGATACCCCAAGGCCACGATATACCCGCATCGCACCGTCATCTTTCCCATCCTGCATGGGAAAGGGGTTATTGCGACGCATATCGAGTACCAGCTTGGGCGGGTGTTTGTCACTTTTGTTGGATTGAAGAAAGAATGGCAGGATGGCAGAAAGGAGACGGCATGATGAGACAACCAAGAATCATCAATAGCGAATCCGATTTCGACGATGCGATTCGTTCGCTGAATGAATTGTCGGAATTGGACGTGAAGACCGATGAGCAGCTGAATGCCATGGCCGTCCTATCCCTGCTGGTGGATGACTATCAGCGGAGGAACAGCGCGGATACGGCAATCCCCCCAGACCCAATTGATGCGATTGAGTTTCGTCTGGATCAGATTGGGGAAAAACACAAGTACCTTCGGCAGTTCATTGGAAGTCCAAGCAAGGTGAGCGAGGTGATGAAGCGAAAAATCGGTCTCAGCCTTCAGATGATCAGGGCACTGCACGAGGGACTTGGCATTCCTGCGGAGATATTGCTGCAGGATCCACGCAGGCAGTTGTCTAAGAACCCGTTCCAGGCAAAGGACTATCCGTTTGTCGAAATGTTCAAACGAGGCTATTTTTCTTTCAGCGGCACATTGACGGCCGCCAAGGAGGCAGCAGAAGAACTGCTGGAAGCGTTTTTCAGTGTGCTTCCCAAGGACCAGACGCTTGTGCCCCGTTTCAGGAAGACCGCCGGTGTTGTCACTGATACGAATGCACTCAGGGCATGGCAATGCCGCGTCATCAACAGACTGCGCGGGGAACAGCTTCCTGATTATGACAAGAACCGCCTTCCCGAAAATTTCGTTCAGAACATAGCATCGCAAAGCCAATATCAGTATGGGCCGCAGAATGTGAAAGAAATCCTGAACAGGGCTGGTATTCATTTGATTTACGAGGCCCATCTCCCAAGGACAAGACTCGACGGAGCCGCCTTCATGCTTCCCGATGGACATCCGGTCATTGCAATGACGCTCAGGCATGACCGACTAGACAATTACTGGTTTACACTAATGCATGAATTACATCATGTACTGAATGATCTGCCGGAGAGGGCAAGTTGCGCTTTTATGGATGACACGGGGCAGCAGAATCCAGTGGGAAAAGGCGAGGAGCAGGATGCCGCCGTTCGCGAAATGGAGGAACGCGCCGACAAATCAGCCAGAGACGCATTGATTCCAGCCGATGTGTGGCGAACCATTGGGCGCAGCATGTGCGGTGTCCGCGACTCCAGGGTGGTCAGATGCGCAGCGGTGCAGCGCCAGCTGTCCCCTGCCGTCTTGGCAGGGAGAATCCGATGGGAAACCAAGAACTACTACCTATTTCAAGACCTGCTTGGAAAATGCAGGGAACAGCTGATGCCCCATGAAGAGCAAGGGCAGGACAACGAATAACAGGAGGCGCAACACACAAGAACAACACATAATCCAAATGCCTGACCAGCCGCGGTCAAAGAAAAAGGCGCATGCCAAGTTGTTCGCAGCAACAGGGAATGCGCCAGAGTCGGCATGGAGCACATTACATGCACCAAACCTGGAAACTCTGGTTAATGTAGTGCCTCCATGCTGGATTTCAAGCCGTCGAGACAAAAATCGACGGCAAACCTCCAACATAGGAGAAGTTAACATGGCACTTAAGCCAAGAAACAATGTATTTGCATCACCGTTTCAAGAAGTCGAATTTCGCCGCAAGTTCCTGCCAGGATATGCGGAGTCTTCCGACAACGTTATGCTGCAACCCTTGAATATGCTCAAGGCAACATCGTTCGTCCCACGGAGACTCATAGATGTTGAGGAAGCGTGTCGACATCCAGAATGTGTGACGCAAGAAGACGCAGTGCACTTCTACCGCTGGGACTGGTTGCTTAATCGCGAACGCTATACGCCTGAAGCATTAAGTTCAGTTCTGCCTCCTGGGACATGTCTGCTGACTCAGGACTTCTCCATGTTCAGGGATATGTACCCAGATGAGATCCGATGGAACTGGCATCGAGCCCACCTCAACGCCGAACACATGGTCAAATACGGTTTTCGTCACATCCCGTCACTTTGCTGGGCGGAGGAAGACACCCTTGACTATTGTTTCGACTTCATTCAACCAGGAGGAACGGTGGCAGTG
>JAFSTJ010000802.1 GCA_017450525.1 Victivallales bacterium
GCATGACAATAATACTGTTGTTATGCAGGGTTCTTCGACGGCGGTGTACGCTTCGCTAAGGCCGTCGCCACACCCTATCTGTCGCATTTCAAGAGCTCTGTCATTGTGCAGGATTCTCCGACGGCGGTGTACGCTTCGCTAAGGCCGTCGCCACACCCTATCTGTTGCATGACAATTATACTGTTGTTATGCAGGTGTTATGCAGGGGGATTGACAAATTTGAAGTTGGCATATTGGCATTTTGCAATTTCTTGTGTAAATTAAAATGGTAGCCATTAGATGCTAGACATTAGAGGCATATTGATTTCAACCGCTACTGTGAAAAGGTCAAGAGATGGACAACACCTTAAAAAGCAAAATAGACAACCTATGGCAGTTCCTGTGGAATTCCGGGATGGCCAATCCGCTGACGAATCTGCAGCAGATCACCTATCTGATTTTCATCAAGATGCTGGATGACAAGCAGATTGCGGATGAGAAGCGTCTGAACACCATTCGCCTTATTGACCCCACTGCGACGCTGCCCAACCCTGTTTTCAAGGAAGGCAACTATATTGATCCAGAGGAGAATATCAACGTGCCTTATACCAGCTTGAGGTGGTCGTATTTCAAGGAGTTCGGCTCGCCAGAGCGGGTTTATGAGCACATGCGTCGAAACGTCTTCCCCTTCATCAAGAAGCTCAAGGGTGACAAAAGTTCGTTCTTTGCACAGTTTATGCAGAAGGCCAACTTCGAGGTTCCCAATGCGGCGACGCTGGATGGGATGATTCAGCGGCTCAGCGACCCCGTGATTGACTTTAACCGCAGTGATGTGATGGGAGACTGCTACGAAAATCTGCTTGCACGCATGAGCACGGCAGGCCAGCTGGGGCAGTTCAGGACCCCGCGCCACATCATTGACATGATGGTCGAGCTGGTCAAGCCTGGCCTTGAGGACAGAATCCTCGACCCCGCCATGGGAACGGCAGGATTTCTGATAGAATCCGCCATGTACATCCAACGGCATTTCAGGGACGAGCTGATGCGAAAGGAGCATAACGACCACTACCACAACGAGATGTTCAACGGGTTTGACATCGACAAGGACATGGTGGCGTTTGGAACGATGAACGTCACGCTCCACGGCATAGAAAACCCGCACATCCAGCTGCAGAACTCCCTCAGCACGGACTATGCGGAGAAAGACAAGTACACCCTGGTTCTGGCGAATCCGCCATTCAAGGGCTCGCTGGACGCCTCTGTCGTAAGCCCCTCTCTAAGCACCGTCTCCGCTGGCGGGAAAAAGACGGAGCTGCTCTTCCTGGCCCTGTTTTTGAGGGTTCTTCAGATTGGAGGTCGCTGTGCGTCGATTGTCCCCGCAGGCGTGCTGTTTGGGAACTCCAAGTCCCACAAGGCGATCCGAAAAGCAATCATTGAAGACAACAAACTGGAGGCGGTCATCTCCATGCCGAGCGGCGTTTTCCAGCCGTATGCGGGCGTTTCGACGGCCATTCTCCTATTCAGGAAGACGGAGGCTGGCGGCACCGATGAGGTCTGGTTCTATGATATGCGTGCGGATGGCTATAGCCTGGACCTGAAGCGCACGGAGGTCCAGGAGAATGACATCCCCGATATCATCGCAAGGTTCAACAATCTTGAGGCGGAGAAAAAGAGAAAACGCACCGACCAGAGCTTCCTTGTTCCGCTGGAGGAGATTCGGGCCAACGACTACAACCTCTCATTCAACAAGTACCGCAAAACCGACCATGCCGCCGTCGAATACCCGCCTACGACGGAAATCCTCGCCGAAATCGAAAGGCTGAACCAACAGGTCGAGGAGGAAACGGCTGCCTTGCGGAAACTGCTGGGTAAGTGATGCTTGGGGAGATGATGGGATGACAAAGCACATATTAGGCAAAATAGCGCCAATTCAGCAAGGCGTCGTAGCGAAGGGCGATACACACTGGCTTCTTAATCTCGATATGGTTGAGAGCAATACCGGAAGGGTTTTGGATTATTTGTATGTGAAGCCAGAGGAAATCGGAAACTCGACAATAATGTTTGATACAGGAAATGTTCTGTATTCAAAGCTTCGCCCATATCTAAATAAAGTTGTTCTTCCTGATCGTGATGGATATGCAACCTCTGAAATGCTACCATTAAGACCTGATACTAGCATAATTACGAGAGAATATCTCACCTATTATCTTAGGTCGCCGCATTTTGTCCAATATATCAATGGAAAAACAAGTGGCGCTAAAATGCCAAGAGCCAGTGTTTCTGACTTGATGGCATTAGAAATT
This sequence comes from Victivallales bacterium, assembly GCA_017450525.1. Lineage (GTDB taxonomy): Bacteria > Verrucomicrobiota > Lentisphaeria > Oligosphaerales > Oligosphaeraceae > RGIG3456. The sequence goes on from JAFSTJ010000802.1 coordinate 2,283, forward strand.
GAATGTCCCACTATTGAAAGGCAAAAACAGATTACTACGATTTTGGAGAAAATAGTATCTCTTATCAATTTATACAATAAGGAACTAACAACTCTTGACGACTTCGCCAAATCTCAATTTGTGGAAATGTTCGGAGATCCGGTCGAGAACCCCCAAAAATGGGCTGTTCCTTGTCTCAAATCTATTATTGAACACGCAAATAACGGTATGACTCGTCGAGGGAACGATGAAGCTGGCAGCATTGTTCTAAGACTAGTCGAGCTTCAGAGTGGTTATCTGGACTATACTGCTCCTAATCGTATTGTCCTGACCGAGCAGGAAACAAGTCGCTTCCTACTAAAATGCGGAGATTTTCTTTTTGCACGAGTAAATGGGAATCCAGAGAATGTGGGACGTTGTACATATTTCAAGGGGTTTGACGAACCTGTTTACCACAACGATCACATAATCAGAGTACGATTCAAACCTCAAACGATATCGCCAGAATACCTTCAACATCTGCTTAATAGCCCCTATGGTCGAAATGAAATGCGGGACAAAATCAAAACCTCTGCTGGGCAATATACCATAAACCAAGAAGGTATTGGTTCAATACGCATTCCTCTTCCTCCACTGCCCCTCCAAAATGAATTTGCGACCTTTGTCAAACAGCTCGACAAATCAAAATTAGCGATACGGAAATCTCTTGATGAGCTGCAGCTATTATACGACAGCCTGATGCAGGAGTATTTTGGGTAGGGATGAGATGAAGACGAAGAGTTCGCAACAACAACTGACTTGAAGCAACATGAAAACGAATTTTGAGTTTGTGGAAAAGCATGCTGGCTTCAGCCAGCTGTTCGGTTTCTGCCGTGATGCAGAAAGTCTGGTGACCTCGCATCCTGCGTTGAGCGCCGTTTCAGCCAGAAAGGCGCTGGAGTGGCTGGTCAGGAGCTTTTACACGGCAAAATACGGATATGCTGAGCCGACGGCAAGCCTGTTCGAGCTTGTCCAGGATGAGCGTTTCACGAACTACACGGAGGCGGCCATCCTGACTCCGCTCCATTTTGTGCGAACGATTGGCAACCGAGGTGCACACGGAGAGAAGGTGACGCCCCGCGAAAGCGGGCACTGCCTGAAGTGCCTTCATGCTGTGGTAGGGGAGTTTCTGGTGCTGATGGGGGCCATTGAGGCCTATCCCCCTTTTGACGA
>JAFSTJ010000803.1 GCA_017450525.1 Victivallales bacterium
ATACCTGCCAAGCAGCAGCAGATAGTGGTGCCCGTCCCTCAGGTATTTCTTAGGCACGACCTTCATAAGGTCCTCTTCCACTTTGTCTGGCTCATTATGGGAGGAAAGGCCAGTGCGCCTGGCGACGCGACCTACGTGTGTGTCCACGGCAATAACAGGTTGGCCGAACCAAATGTTTAGCACTACATTTGCCGTCTTGCGCCCCACACCTGGAAGTGACATAAGTTCCTCCCGCGTAGAAGGCACCTGCCCTCCAAAGTCAGCCTTCAGTTTCTGGCACAGCCCGATTATATGCCGTGCCTTCACCGTATGGAAGCCAATACTGTGTATCGCTTTGGCAAGCTCCTCCTCACCAAGGGCAATGTAGTCATCAACTGTGCGCACCTTCTGCCACAGTTGTTCCGTTACCTTGTTGACCGCCTTATCCGTACACTGGGCAGATAGAACTACCGCCACCAGCAAATCCAGGGCGGAACCGTAATGAAGTTCGCCTTTTGGCTCGATAGCGGAAGCCAATGCCTTCCAGAATGCCATGTCCATAAAACAAGCTGTAACTTACCAGTTGAATACCTTTGCCACGTTTGGAAGCAGGGGCTTGATCAACTGCTTGATTCCAACGGCATATTCCTTGATTTCTGCCTGGGCATGCTCACTGTCTCTAAGTTCAAGGAATTTGATGAGATTGTTCAAATCCACAGTTGCCCAGAATGTAGTCATCATATTCTGTGGAAGAACGCCTCGAGCCTGCTCACGACACACGCCCGCCTCAAGAAGTTCTTCATAGCATTTGAATGCGGCCTGGTTCATGGCGTCAATCTTGGCACGGCATGCAGCTTGGTCTATGCTGTCGCTGACAACAGAGGCCTGCCTGTCGCTTTCCGCCTGCCCGCGCAGTTCTGGCGGGACATAGAACGTAACATCCTCCTGTGTATAGCGGCGCGAAATCTCGTTGTAGCTCCAAGTCCTGTGGCGATGCCACTGGGAACGCACGAACAGAGGGCAGTGCACCAGGAATGTGAACACCACATGCTCAAGTGGACTGGTGTGGTGATTCGCAATCAAGTACCTTACCAATGCAGCATCCCTTGCATCCATCTCGGACTTGCACTTGCCGAAGGAAACCCTGGCGGCATTTACTATGCTAGTCTCGGTCCCCATCTGGTCTACCAAACCTATCCAACCCTGACCACCCAAAACCATAACGTGCTTGGGTGGCGGCACATTGACATTTACCTGCTCGCTCATTGCCATCTCCTTGGGAATGCTATTTGTCCTTCAAATGTGGTTCAAGATAATCCACACATCCTTTCATTGTCGAAAAATGGTGGTAGTCCGCCTCGGGGACCTCAATGCCATATCTTTTGCGCAGCTCCATGATCACATCCAGAAAATCCATTGATTCCAATTTACCCTTGAGGTCTTCCTCTGGAGCGAGCGCCGCCCAATCCTCATCATCCACAATCTCCGTCAAGATATCAATGACGGCCTTGTTAATCTCTTCACGCGTCATTACAGTCTTTCTCCTTGCTCTTATCTATTCATACTTTGAAACTACAAGCACACAATTGATGCCGTACATGCCAAAGGAATTGTTCAGGATATGCCTGACATTGCCTACTTCAACTGGCTTGTTAAGCACTAAGTTACGCAGGGCGCACTCTGGATCCAGTTCTTCAACATTTATTGTCGGATGCACAATGCCATCCTGGAAGGAAGGCAGATTCCCTGCCAGCTCCAATGCTGCCGAGGCCCCCATGCAATGCCCAATAAAGCTTTTGGTGTTGTTGATGTAGGTGTGTTCACAATCATCGCCAAACACGGAGCGTATCGCCACGCACTCCTTGATGTCACCCATTGGCGTGCCAGTTGCATGCGTATTTACAATGTCTATGTCCTTTGGCTCAAGTCCACTACGGGACAAGGCCTTTCTTATACATTCTGCCTGCCGCTCCGCATTTGGAAGCACCATGTCCGTCGCATCGGAATTATAAGCATAGCCAGTGATTTCACCGTATATTTTTGCGCCGCGGGCAAGTGCCCTATCCAATCGCTCCAGCACATATACGGCGCCGCCCTCCGATATCACGATGCCGTTTCTTTTCTTGTCAAAGGGGCGGGACGCCTTTGTGGCATCCTCGTTCTCGGCCAGCGCATTCTGGCTCTTGAATGCGGCGAATATACCAAATGTGGCAGGACTTTCCGAAACGCCGCCTGCCAATGCCACATCCACTTCGTCCAGCAGCAACTGCTGCACCCCCGTGGCGCAGCCAAGGTTTCCAGCAGCACATGCAGCCCCCAGGGTATAATGCGGACCGCTTATGCCAAGATTCACAGTGACCTGGCCTGCGGGGCTGTTTGCAACCGTCCTGGGATTGTGGTAGTGGGACCAATAGCGGGTGTTGTACCCGAACTTGGATATTTCGTATATCTCGTTCTCCGTCTCCACATTGCCATGCTCGGTTATTCCCAGAAAGACACCCGCCCTGTCGAACGCCACGTCCTGGCCGATGGCAATCCCTGCATCAAGCAAAGCCTCGCATGCACAGTATATGCCAATAGAGCCTGCACGGGTGCCAATGCGCACATCCTTCTTGCTTTGGTGCTTCAATGGGTCAAAATTGCACAATCCCGCAAATGTCTTGCCGAAATAGCGGATTTCATAATCTTGTATTCCAGAGACGCCATCCAGAAGATTCTGGCGGAATTCCGATAGGCTATTGCCATTTGGGGCGGTAAGCCCCACGCCTGTTATAACTACCCTGTTATGCTCTGTCTTTCCCATAGCAATATTAAGGCAAATGTCCTGGCGCAAATGCGCCAGGACACATTAGCCATTCTAGAACGGCAGATCGTCATTCGGTGATTCAGCAGTCGTGGCATCGATTGCTGGCGGCGGTGGAAGCGGTTCAGACGGCGCTTCAACCGCAGATGCCTCGTCAACCTTCACGTCAGCAGGTGGCACACACGCAGGCGGTGGAGGCATTGTTGCTCCGCCAAAGGATGATGGTGGTGGCGGCGGTGGCTGGAACGCAGGTGGAGGATTGCCAGCCGCTGGTTGATTCCAGCTGCTCTGTTGCTGCCCCCAGCTAGCCTGTGGCTGCTGGTAGCCGCCCTGCGCCTGGCCCCAACCGCCTGGTGCCTGCGGTGCCTGACCCCAGCCAGCCTGTGGCTGCTGGTAGCCGCCCTGCG
>JAFSTJ010000804.1 GCA_017450525.1 Victivallales bacterium
ACCTTTACGGGCATCGCAATGTGACGCCATTCAATGCGGAGACGCTGAAATTCGAGGCGGAGGCAATGTGCCTGGAGCAGAATGTCCGCCTTCTATATGGAGTCCAGGCGCTTGAAGTCAAGAAGACCGATGATGGCAAACGCATTGACGGCATAGTCTTTGCCGCAAAGGAGGGATACATCTACATTCGTGCGAAAATGGTGATTGACTGTACGGGCGATGGGGACGTCGCCTACCTGGCAGGCTGCCCCATGATGAAAGGCGATGAAACAGATGGTGAAATGCAGGCGGCTGGTTTATTTTTCTCACTGGATGGCATTGATGAGGCCGCTTTTCAGGAACGCTACAAGAGACTCGGCTGGGATTCCATGCGCTATGAAAAGGAAATTGCAGAGGCTGCCGCCAATGGTGAATATCCAATTCCACGACGCAGACTTGGCCTCTACAAGGCCGATGACAATACCTGGCGTGCCAACATCACGCGCATCCCTGGCATCGATGGCACAAAATCAGAGGATTTGACGAAAACCATGGTGGAGGGACATAGCCAGATTCGCGCAATCCTCAGATTCCTGCGGAAATACGTGAAGGGATGCGAAAATGTGCATCTTCTTCAGTCAGCGGAGTTTCCTGGCATTCGAGAGACAAGGCGCATAAAAGGAGATTTCATCTTGCAGGGAAAATCTGTCCACGAGGCGGAAATCTTCCCTGACGCTATTCTACTGCTTTCCAATTCAATAGATTTCCACAAGGGACTGGTAGGCGACTATCGTCCAGGCAAGGTGGTTTACTCGCTGCCGTACCGAATATTGCTGCCATCTGGAGTGGAAAACCTGCTTGCAGCGGGCCGTTGCGTTTCCTGTGACCGTGAAGTGCTCGCCGCCATCCGCGTGATGCCGCCATGCTTCGGCATGGGGCAGGCAGCAGGAAATGCCGCTATACTTGCTCTTGATTCAAACAGCACGCCTGCCTTAATTGACATCCATGAACTTCAGAAGCGCCTGCGTGCCGAAGGCGTTGTGCTTGATTTGCCATAGCAGAGCATGCGCTGAATTGGATGTGAAAACAAATCAGGGGCTGTTGCAAACGCGACAGCCCCTGAAACGTCTTCAATTGCCTTATTTGGCAAGTTTTACTCGACTGTCAGAGTTATATCCTTGATTTCTGTATCAAGATCCTTTGGGGTAGCCCAGTTGGCTAAAATCAGGACCTGTGCAGATGCGGTGCCAGCGGGCCATACGGACCATGTCCAGGCTCCTAGTTTCTGTCCCGTGATTTTTCCCTGCATAATTGTCCAGTCAGCACCCACGTGCTTGGCACCTGCGGTGTAGATAAATCCTCCCCTAGAATGTTCGCGAATCGCTGTTCCCGCCTTCAATGGTTTGGTTATAGGTCTGGCAAGTGTAACTTCCCACACATCGCCTTTCTGTTCCACGGCCTTGACGTCCCCTATGAAATTGTAATTCGGCAAATCGGACAAATCCTCCTTTGCATTGCCAACGATGACCTTTCCGGTTTTGAATTTGCTTGCGTCCTTAACTGTGATTGTTTTTGAGCCTTTTTCAGCATCTGCTGCGACTTCAGTCAAGGTGCCTGCCATCACATTGGCGTTAAGGCTGCCGATCTGGCGTCCATTCTTATCGAACACATTGAATCCAGCGAAAACGTACGAAGTATCCTTTCCCTGGGGATTAACGGCCTTGGCAGAAAGTTTAAGAGTATATTTCTTGGTAAGGTCGACTGTGAACTTTGGGCCGACCATCTGAACTCCGCGAAGCCCCTTTGCATCGCGGATTGTCTTGACAAGCAAGGCTCCGTCCGCTTCAGTTACAGCCTTATTGTTCCACGCAGCAGCAGTATTGAGGTCCGCATCCTGAGCTGTCAGTACGCTTGCGGCGAACAAAACAGCGGCTGAAATAACAAATCCAATTCCTTTTTTCATTAGAAAAACTCCTTGTATTTTAGGTTGAAAAACAAATGCTCATGAAATGTTGAAATAATATCATCATTCCTGCTCATGTCAAGCAAAATGCCGCCATCTTTGGCGGTCAGAGCATTACTACTTGCCCGCAAAGAAGCGCAGCAGCTTGGTGGCATGGGCGGCGCAGGCCTCCACCACAGGGTCAAAAAACTTGTCCACTGGAGTGAACTTGCCGTTCAGTTTTTCCAATTCAGCCCTGGAACTCTTGAGGTAGGTGTCCATATACTCCGTGGCGATGTTGATTTTCGCCATGCCGTAGTGTATTGCCTCTCTCACGGCCTCCAGCGGAGTGCCAGAACCGCCATGCAGCACCAGCGGCAAATCAGGCAGTGCCTCGCCAATTTCGCGGCAACGCTCCAGATCAAGTTTGGGTTCCGCCTTGTAGTAGCCATGTGCTGTACCAATGGAGACCGCCAGAGCGTCCACCTGGGTGGCTTTCGCAAAGGAAACCGCCTCCTCTACGGAGGTCAGCGTACTTTCATCGCCCTGTGCGACATGCCCTATTTCGCCTTCGGAGGTGCAACCTGCCGCATGCGCAAGATCAGACGCCAGCCTGGTCTTTGCCACATTCTCATCGTATGACAGCCTGGAGCCATCAAACATGACAGACGTGTACCCCGCATGCAAGGCAATCGCCACATGTTCCAGTGACGCGCCGTGGTCAAGATGCAATGCCACAGGCTGATTGCAACGGTGCGCCAGGCGAAGCAGAGTGCCCGCAATGTCCGCCGCTTTCTCTGACTGGAACAGACGGTCATATACCTGGATTATGATGGGAAGTTTCTCTGCTTCCGCCGCCTTGACCAAGGCCAATGCAGTTTCGTAGTTGCCAACATTGAATGCGCCGACTGCACGCCTCTCCCTACGGGCATCCGCCAGCATTTCACCCATTGTAACAAGTGCCATGATCCGTCCTCCTATAGTGCCTCTGCCAGCAGTTCCTCAATGGTCTTCACATTCAGTGAAGTATATTTTGCCAGTTGTATCTTGGTGTATGGCGATGCAACTGCAATCACATCCTTCTCTGGATGCTCGGCGCGTGCCTCAATATATTTTGCCAGTTTTTCCACCAGTTCAGGTTCTATTCGGTCCAGCACCAAGGCACCTTCGCCGCAGGAATATGATTCCTCGTCATTGGTGCTAAAGGCCTTGAGCCTGGCGCCATTTGCCCGCAGCAGCGTCTTTGGGAAGGCATAGTCATCGTTGTAGTTGCGCAGAAAATCGCTCTCAAGATAATACACGTTGCCAAGTTTCTTGCTGGTCTTTATGCCAGCCAGATATTCGGAAGTATGCATTACCTTTGCCTTCAATTTCAGACCCATTTCCGCCAGCGTATTCACCAGCAGATCGTAGATGCCCGTGTGACTGACCACAATGGTCGTGGCCTTTGTGCCTTCCAATACCTTGACGAACTTGCTTGCCAGAGCCTTTGCCTCTTTGCGGAAGCCCAGCACCCACAGTCCCTTGCCGCAGGTACCGCCCTTCAGCACCTGGACTTTGCCAGCCAGTTTCAGGAAGGCATCCGCCGCGCCTGACTCAATGGAAAGAGCGTCCGCCACGTATGCGACCTTGCCAGAACCAGAAACCTTCCATTCAGGCGACTTCTTCAGTTCATCGGCAATCGCCTTTATGTTGGCAGGAACTGCGCCAGCCGCCACCAGGTCAGCCCTGTATGCCAAGGTAAGCCCAACCTCGTCATAGTGGTTGACGCAGTTGCGGCGGCAGCATCCGCTTAAATCGGAGCGATACATGGTCTTGGCAAGGTCCTCGTCTGTCAGGCGTTCTGGATACATGGTGACGCCATACAGCATTGAGGCGCGGACGCGTGGCGTGTCCGCCTCCGTGAAAGTCACATTGCCTATTGCGGAAAGATGCCTGCACATGAAGCAGAAACGGCAGGCCTTGATACTGTCAATGTATTTGTCTATGTTCATGTCTCAGACTCCTTTAAAGCCCATTTTTCCAGGATTCATTATGTTGTTGGGGTCAAGTTGCTTTTTGATGCCTTCCAGCACAGGCATTGCAGAGCCATACAGGTCCTTCATGTACCTGCCCAGTTTCAGGCCTACGCCGTGGTGCTCGTTGATGACGCCGCCATTTGCTATTGCAGCACGAATCGCCAGGTCCCACACGCGGTTGTACAGCGCAGCCGCCTCCCTCGGGTCTTTCGGCACTGCTGCTTCCTCAAATATGAAACGCGCATACAGCATGCATCCCCACTCGTACCAGTGGGAGAAATGCCCTATGAAACGCGCCTGCGGGAAATTGTCGTTGACGGCCTTCTTCATGGCATAATAGACATTCTCGATATTGGAGAATGTAGCAACTGTATCCAATGTGCCGAATGCCTGCGGTATATGGAATGCAAAGGGCGGATAGAAGAACTTGTACTTGTTCTCCCACCAGAGGTCGCCTCCTTTGCTGCCCAAATCCTGGCCATGGTATTTGTCTTCCATGATCTCTCGCGCATAGCGCATCTGGCATGCCACGATGTCCTTGCGCCCGTCGAAACCGAATACAAGATATGCGCCCTGCTCAAGTTCAATGCCGAAGACCTTGCGTACGTGGGTCTTTGTCTCGGTCTCGTCATACAGCCTTATTGCGCAAGGCTGAAGGCGGCTGCGCATAAGTTCCGCGCCCGCGCTCATGGCGGTGTGGAAATCCTTGAATATGTATGCGCGGAACTCACGGGCCTCGGGCTGCGGATGGACCTTCAATGTCACCTCTGTGATAATGCCCAAAGTCCCTTCGCTGCCCAGGAACAGCATTGTTAGGTCTGGTCCCGATGCGTGACGTGGCACGGGCAGAGTGCGTATAATCTCGCCTGTAGGAGTAACTACCTCCAAGGACATGACCATGTCCTCGATTTTACCGTACTTTGTGGAAAGCACGCCTGTGCCACGATGCGCCAGGAAGCCGCCTATGGTCGCGCAGGAAATGGAGGCTGGCAGATGCATGGTGGAGTAGCCTTCCTTGTTGCAGTTCCATTCCAGGTGTTTGGCTATGATGCCAGTCTGGCAACGCACGGTCATCGCCTCCTTGTCCACACCGTAGTATTTGTTCATGCGCTTCATGTCAATGATGATGCCGCCATAGACGGGCAAAGCGCCGCCCTGTGAGCCAGAGCCGCCGCCCCACGGAACCACGGGTATCTTGTATTGGTTGGCGATTTTCATGATTTTCGCCACTTCCTCGGATGTGGATGGATGGCAGATGAAGTCGGGCTTCGGCGTCTCCATGCCCCTGTCATGCCACATTTCCGGAATCCAGTAGTAGTCCACCGAATGTCCAAAAAGTTCCGCGTCATTAACGCCAACGAAATTCTCGCCGAGGATGTCCGTCAATTCCGTGCGGATCATCTCGTACATATAACTGTTCTCTTTTATCAGCATTTGGAAATGTCCTCCGTATTTGTTATAATATCTTTATTATGGGACCAATGGGACTAATGGGACCAATGGGACTTATCCTAATGGTTGTTTTTCCCGTATATTGGTGCTAAAGCGTCATGTATTTCGCGGTATTCCTGGAAACCTTTGCGATAGAATGCCGCCTGTTCGGGGTCTGGCTTGATTTCGCGGTCGATGTGCAGGCATTTGCGCACGGCATCTTGGCTATCTGCAAAGAAACCTGCTCCCGTTGCGGCAATCAGCGCCGTGCCAAATGAAGCGTCTCCTGGCACTGGCACCTGCAAGGGCAGATTGAAGACATTGCAGACTATCTCGCTCCAAAGTCTGCTGCGGGCTCCGCCGCCAATCAAGAAGAGACGCTTGACGGACAGGCCCATCTCTTCAATTGCGCCATAGCAGTCCCGCAGTGAATAAGCCACGCCCTCAAACAAGGCCCTGATGAAATCACCCTTGCTGGAACTGATGGAGACGCCAGTGAAACTGGCACGCAGATTGGCATCCCAATACGGAGAGCGCTCGCCTTGCAAATACGGATGGAAGATGACGCCATTGGCGCCTGGCGCAGAGGCCTCTGCAAATTGGTCCATCAGGGCAAAAGCCTTGGTTCCAGTCTGTTCAGCCTGCAACTTTTCCGCTTGGCAGAATGTGTCCCTGAACCAGCGCTGGCATAAGGCAGCCGCATTGGTGGCGGACACCGAATACCACATTCCTGGTATCACATGAGAATAGGTCAAGGTAGTGGAGAATGGATGCGGCTCCGCAGTCATCACATTCACATTGCCAGCAGTGGCCAGTTTCACAATGCAGTCACCTGGCTCAATGGCGCCTGCACCGTAATCCTCCGCCGCCGAATCCGAAGTGCCGCATACCACGACTGCGCCTTCAGGCAAACCAGTTTCGGCGGCAGCCTTTGCCGTGACTTTTCCCACCACATCCGTGGGCTTTATCAAATCAGGCAATGCACTACGCTCAAGGCCAGACAACTCCACAAGATTGTCCGCCCAGTCCTGCTTCGCCATATCGTAGAACAGCGTGCCCTGTGCCTCAATGTAGTCCGTTGCTGCATGGCCTGTTACCAAATAGCGGATGTAATCCTTCACAAAAAGCACATGGCGAGTTTTCTTCAGCACATCTGGTTCGTGCTTTTTAAGCCACATCATCTGGGGCAGTGTCCAAGTAGGAGCGGGCCTCTGATACGCAGTTTTGAAAATCAGGTCGCCATAGTCACGGCGCAGCATGGCGCATTCCTCCGTGCTGCGCTGATCCGTCCACATGATAGTCCTGCGCAAGGGGCGCATATTGTCATCCAGAAGCACAGCATTGTGGGTGGAGCCGTCAAAGGAAATGGCTTGAATCTTGCTGAGGTCCAGGCCATTCTCACGCAGTTTGCCAAGAGAGATTCGCATCGCCTCATACCAGTCGGATGGATTCTGCTCAGACCAGCCTGGATGCTCAAAGAAAGTCGGGTACTCTGTGGAGGCCTCGCCCAGCGTGGCGCCCGTCTCGGAAATTGCGGTGACCTTGCAGCCGCCAGTTCCGAAGTCTATGCCCAGGAATATGCTGTCCATATTGCTCATTTCACCCACGAATGCGCAGGGTCCTTGCCTGAAATCAGCCCACGATTGACCGCGCCAGCCATTGTCCACAGATAGTACATCTGGTAGCCAGGCGCACCACACAGCGGATGATAGCCCTTTGCGATGGCAACGGTGTCATTGTTCTTCACCGTATAGGTTTCGTCAATCAGGCCATCCACGGTATAGACCTTCTGGATGCCAAAGCCCTGTACGGGATCAAAGCGGTAGAAGTAGGTCTCCTCCATGGCGATTTCCTCTGGCAGATTGTCAATGTCGTGCTTATGTGGCGGATAGCCAGACCAGTTGCCTGACGGAATCATGCCTTCGCCGATGTAGAAGTGCTCTGAATCGAACTTTTCGTCAATCATGACAGTCGCCATACGGGTGAAGTTGTCCCGCCCGATGGGGAAAGTGCGTGTCATCTCGGGTGTGATAACCGTGGGGCGGGCGGTGTCCCTGGTGGCTGGTGCCTCATTCAATGCAAAGTCCATGTCTGTCAACGCGGTGACGGTGTATTGTGTGCGCCTGGGCAGATAAACTGTATAGGGCTTGCCATCAAACACATTCTTGCGCCCGCCGACTTCTGCAAAGTCAAAGTCCTTTCCCTTGACAGAGCATTTGCCGCCCAAAAGCACCAGCACCGCCTCAAATTCGCCTGTGTCTGCAGACCAACTTGTGCCCTGCTTGAGTTGCACAATGCTGAAACGCGTCAGCTTCATGCCGTACTGTCCAGGCTCAAACACCTTGTTGCAGCCCTGAACTGGATTAAGATGTACCAAAAGATTACCCATAATTACCACCTCATCAATGTATGTTGTTTTTTAGTG